>CABTXJ010000001.1 GCA_902488785.1 uncultured Eubacteriales bacterium
ACACTTTATTTATTTCTTCTGCTTCTTTAACCTCAATATCTTCAGCTTTATAATCTGCATCTTTATCTATTCCATAAGTAATTACATTGCAATTATATTTTTCTTTTTCACTTATTACTTTTTGTAACATAGTATCATCCGCATTTAATACTAAATATCCATCTTTAGATATACCTTTTACTATTTCTATTTTAGCTTTTAATATATTTTCTACACTTCCTAAAATTCCAATATGTGAAGATCCAATATTTGTAATTATTGCGATATCAGGTCTTACTATATCTGTTAGTATTTCTATTTCACCAATGCCATTCATACCCATTTCAAATACAGCAAGTTCTTCATTTTCTAATTTGCTTGCTGTAAGTGGAAGGCCAATTACTCCATTATAATTTTTTTCTGTTTCATAGGTATTATATTTTTCTGATACAACATTATATACAGCTTTTCTTGTTGAAGTTTTTCCAACACTTCCAGTTATTGCTATTTTCTTTATATCTACATTTTTCATCATTTCTTTTGCAATTATTTGTAATGCTTTTCTATGTTCTTTAACATATACAATTGTAATATCATATTCAGATAAATCAATTGTATCGTCTGTAATTATACAAGTTTTAGCTCCATTTTCTATTGCTGATTTTATATATTTATGTCCATCTGTTTTCTCACCCTTTGCTGCAACAAATGTATCGTCTTCCTTTATTTCTAAGCTGTTTTGTATTAATCTTGAAAAATAATCTTCTCCTGTGCCTTTCATGATCTTTCCATTTATTTTATCAATAACATCATTTATTTTTATTTTCATAATTTCTCCTTATACTAGTCCGGATTTTTGGGCTACTTAAAACTATATTTATTATTTTGTTTTATTTTATTTTCTTTTCTTTTATTATATGTATTATATTAGTTCCATTTAATTTCTTCAATATTATGTATTATATATTATTTATATTCTATTTATACTTACTATTTCTTTTTACTTTTTTTTCATATATAATTATATTCAATTGAAAAATATGAAAAATATAATATATGCATTTTGGAGGTTATTTTGAAAAATATATTAATTCTATCAGGTTCATTTGGTGGCGGTCATAATTCTGCTGCTAATTCCTTATCACAAGAAATACAATCTAGAGGTGAATACAATGTAAAAATTATCGATGCTTTAGAATATGTAAGTCATGATATTAATAAATTTTCAATAGAATTTTATAATTTAGCTTCTAGAAAATTTCATGGTATATCTAAAAGAATGTATTATGATACTAATAGTGGTTATATGCTTGATTTAAGTAAGTTTGCAGTCAAAATACTTTCACCACTAATCATTAATCTCTTTGATGAATTTAAACCTAATCATATAATTTGCACACATCCATTTGCTACAGTTATGGCAACTTATGCAAAAAAATCAGGACGTATTTCAAATGATATACCTGTTTCTACAATAATTACAGATTATGAGATACATGGTTTTTGGTTTGGATTCCCTGACTATTTAGATCATTTATTTGTAGCTACAGATCAAATGAAAAAAACTATCATAGAAAATGATATTATGGATCAAAATAAGGTTCATGTAACAGGTATTCCTGTTAAAGAAGTGTTCAAAACTAGTATCTCTGACATCAAAAAAAGCGAATTAAGAAAAGAACTCAATATTCCAGATAATAAGAAATCTACTATATTTTTTGCTGGTGGTGCGTTAGGTCTTTCCAATTCTTCATTAATAGATACATTAAATATTCTTGCCACTTCTTTGTCTGATTATCATTTTATTGTAATAACTGGAAAAAATGAGGAATTATATAATGATTACAAAAAATATATAGAAAAAAATAATTTAAACAACGTAACTTTAATTAAATTTGCTAACAATGTTAATGAATTAATGGATATCTCTGATTTCATAGTTTCAAAGCCTGGAGGTTTAACTACATCTGAAGCAATAGCAAAGGGAGTTGCTCTTCTTATAATAAATCCACTACCTGGTCAAGAGGAGGCTAACACTAACTATATAGTAAGTAATAATGCAGGGGTTCATGTTACAAAAGAAAATATTGATGAAATAACAGATAAAATAAAAAATGATCCTAATTACATTAAAAATATGAAGGCGAATTCAAAAAATTTAGGAAAGCCTTTTGCTTCAAATGATATAATTGATATTGTTTTAAAGGACTTAATATAATTTTAGTATTAAAATAACTAAAATAAAATACAATGCAATAAAATATAAAATAAAAAAGTAGCTATTGCTACTTTTTTTAAAATCTCCATTTGCTTTTTTTCTTATCTTCACTTTGTATTTCTATTGTATTATTAGATTTGTAATCAACCGTAATTTTTCCATCTTCTATAAAGAATATTGGAAATTTATCATATTTTTCAACTTCTTGAACTTCTTTTCCAATTCTTATTTGTGTTTTCTGAGTACTATTTGCTGCAACAAAAGCTTTAGCATTTCCATTAGCACCTGCATGTGCAAGTCCTCTTAATTCTCCTAATATAACTACATTGTCTTCAGCTATTATTTCAGCACCACTATTTAAATCTCCTAAAAGTACGATACTTCCTTTAAATTCTTCCCTAATACCTGATCTTAATGATCCTTTTATAAATTTTGTTTTTGAAACATCTATAGTTTTTTCATATATTTTCTCTATTTTATCTAAGCCGAGCTTTTCTTTAGTTTTTTCAAATAATATCTTTGCATTAATTTTAGTATCTAAAGTTTTAAGTATTAGATCTTGCTCTTCATTTGAAAATGATTTATTAAAAAGTTTTAAATATATTATATTGTGTTCATTTATACTTCCTAATTTTTCCAAGTCGTTGTCATATTCTGCATTTTCTTCTTTATTTTCTTTGTTTTCACTGATTTCTTCTAATTCACTTTGTTTATTTAGATCAGATAATTCTTTTCTAAATTGTTTTATGCTATCTAAAATACTACTATTTTCTTGTCCTTTTGAAATATATTTTGCTTCACTTTCATTTGAAATACTACCAACCAATTTCTTTTTTTCTTTTTTATCTTCTTCAATTTCTATTTTATTTTTAGCATTTAATCCTTTTAGCAAATCTAATGAAATATTATTTATTTCATCCTTTCTATCTATCATTTCAATAATTAAAGATGACACACTTCTATCATCAGGTACAAAAACACCAATAGTTTTCTTGTCATTTAAATGTATAGTCAATAATTGTTCTTTCATTAGCTTTTACTCCATTTCTCTTCTTCCTTCTATCGCTTTAGCTAAAGTAACTTCATCTACAAATTCTAAATCTCCACCTATTGGAATTCCATGTGCTATTCTTGTAACTTTTACTTTGTATGGTTTTAATATTTTCGCGATATAGCTTGCTGTCGTTTCTCCTTCTACTTTTGGATTTGTAGCAATTATTACTTCTTCCACTTTCTCTTCTGTAACTCTTATTATTAACTCTTTGATCCTTAAATCTTCTGGTGAAACACCATTCATTGGTGAGAGTACACCTTCTAAAACATGATATATTCCCTTGTATTCACCTGTTTTTTCCATAGAAATGATATCTTTTACATCTTCTACAACACATATTAATTTGTGATTTCTTTCTTTATTACTACATATTGGACATATTTCATCATCAGAAATATTAAAACATTTTGTACATTTTTTTAAATTTTTTTTAGCACTAACTATAGCATTGAGAAGCTGTTGCACTTCTTTGTTATTTTCTTTTATAATATGAAATGCTAATCTCTCTGCAGTCTTTCCTCCAATACCTGGTAATTTAGCCAAATTATCTATCAAATCTTGTATTGATGTTGAATATTCCATTATAATCCCAATCCTGGTATATTTAGTCCTGAAGTCATTTCTTCTTCTTCTTTTGCTATTTGATTTAACGCATCATTTATGCAAAGTGTAATTAAATCTTCTATCATTTCTTTATCTTTAGATTCTATTAATTCTTCAGATATATCTATATTTTGTAATACTCTTTTACCACTTATTTTAACTTTTACTGCACTTCCTCCTGCAGTTGCTTCAAAACTTTTATTTGCAATTTCTTCTTGTGATTTTTTCATATCTGTTTGAATTTTTTGTGCTTCTTTCATAAGCTTTCCTATATTCATTCCCATTCCCATTCCACCTGGAAATCCTTTTCTTCCCATATCTTCTCCTATTTAATTATTCTTATATTTTTTTATTATTTTCATTATATATTATAACTTTTCAAAAGTATATTCAACCTTGTACTCTTTACCATACAATATTTTTCCTACTTTTGATATATCTTCCAATGCTTTATTATTATTTAATATTTTCAAATTATTTCTATTACTTTCATTACTTAAATCTACTATTAGATTATCACCATCTATTATAATTTCTGCACTATTTAATGCTACAAAAATAGGTGTATTTCCCATATTAAGTAACTGTTTTCTAAATTCCAATGTATCAACTTTTTTTATTTTTCGGATTTTATTTTCTTCTTGATTTTTTTCTTCTTTTCCTTTTGCTTGTAGTTGTTTTTTTTCTTGTTCTTTTTCTATTTTTTGAATTTTATTTTCTTCTTGTTTCTTATCATTAAATTTATCTGTCTTCTTTTCTAAAATATTAATTTTGTCTTCTTTTTTATTATCCAATTTATTAAGTGTTTCACTTATTATTTCATGTTTTTTACAGTTTTCATTTTTTTCTTCTTTGTATTGTATTTCTTTTTCAGGCGTGTCATTATATTGTATTTTTAATTCTTCGTCTATTTCTATGTTTAATCCTATCTCTCTAAGTGACTTTATCAAATATGTATTAACCTTATTTTTTTCACATATATTTATTATACTAGAAATTATAAGTATCTTTTGATCTTCTATATATTTCATTTCTTGTATAATTTCAATCATATTTTTTATAATTTTATATAATTCTATTTTATCTAATTTAGCATATTTTGATAACTTTTCTTTATCCTCCGATGAAAATTCAATTAATATATTTTCATCATTTAAATAGCAAGCATTTATAACCCTTAACAATTCAGTCATAAAATTTTGTGGCTCTTTTCCGTCTTTAAATATATTATTTACTAAATAAAGAGTCTCCTTTGTATTTCCTTTAATCATATTTTCAAAAATTTTTGTCATTTCTTTTGTGTTAGGGAGTCCTACTATATTCCTTACTTTATTTGCATCTATTTTTTCACTTGAATTACTTATACTTTCTAATATTGATATACCATCTCTCATTGATCCTTTAGCAAGTATCGAAACTAGCTTTAATGCGTCATCTGTTATATCTATATTATTTTCAGAAGATATCTTTTTTAATCTATTATATATTATTTCTTTATCTATTCTAGTAAATTCAAATCTTTGACATCTTGAAAGTACTGTTGCAGGCAGTTTTTGTGGTTCTGTTGTTGCTAATATAAATTTAACATGTTCTGGTGGTTCTTCTAGAGTTTTAAGTAATGCATTTGATGCTCCAGTACTTAACATATGAACTTCGTCTATTATATATATTCTATATTTTGATGTTGTAGGTAAAAAACTTATTTCATCTTTAATTAATCTAATATCATCTACACCATTATTTGAAGCAGCATCAATTTCAGTAACATCTGGATTATTTCCAGAAAGTATGCTTAAACATGATCTACACTTATTACAAGGACTTGCTCCATCTCTATTTTCACAATTAATAGCCTGTGCAAGTATTTTTGCAATACTAGTTTTACCTGTTCCTCTAATGCCTGTAAAAAGATATGCATGTCCAACATTACCATTTTTTATTTGATTTTTTAAAACTTCTACTATACCATCTTGGCCTACTACATCTTCAAATGTTCTTGGCCTATATCTCCTGTATAATGACTGATACATATTCCACCTCATGTAAAAACTTCCTCTTCAAGGAGAGCACAATTCACATAAAGGCACTATTTATCGCTGCTTTCTTCCGAACCTGACGAGATTCATAGCTCTTTATTGAATATGCCCTCATTGAAAAGGAAGTATATTATATATATTTATATATTATTTTTTCAAATTTTTCAAGCATAATATCTATTTTCTATAACTTTATCTTTCATTTTCTATTATTTTTTTATCCTCAGAATTATATAATTTTTCTTTATTATTATCTGTATTCATTTTATTTTTATTTGGTATACTTAATACTACATGTTTCTTATAAGTTTTATTATTATTTAATATAATGTTTAAATCACATTCTATTATAAAACTTATATCTTCTATATTTACATTATTATCTTTTAATAAATTAATATTATTTTCTATTACAGCATCTTTTTGTACTTCTTTTTCTTCGATATCCCTATTTACTATTCTAAATAATATTTTAGTATTACCTGAATTATCAGGAATATATGTAAGTTCTTTACCTATTTGGTTTTCACCTGCAATAGTATAAAGTTTATTTATATTATCTGATGGTGATATAACAGATATTTCACCTTTTTTAGGTTGTTTAGTTACTTGTATATTATTAATTTTAACCTTTTTAATATTATTTTCTTTTGATTTTTCTTGTTTCAAATTTTCTACGTTTATTAGCACATCACTAATCTGTGATATTTTAATAAAATCATTCTCAGATTCTACTCTTCTTTCACCTTGTGCAGTATACATAATGGCACTGCTATCAAAATTTACATAATTTGCCACCTTATCTGTTGAATTATAATCATATTTTTGTATCATTACAATTATAATTGCAGTTATTATTATTATACTTACAATTGATATTGATATTATATTCATTTTATTACTATTTTTTTTCATTTCTTATTTCCTTAAAAAATTCTTTTAACATTTCTATATACTCATTATATATTTTATTTTCTTGATTGTCATTAATGTATTTTTTAAACATATCTTTTTTGTTAATATACTTATTTAAATAATTTAAATTATCAGGTTTCTCACATAAATATATAACTTCTGAAATTCTGCTATTTTCTATTGCACCAATACACATTTTGCAAGGCATAAGTGTAACATACATTGTTGCATCATTTAATCTCCAACTTTTTATTTTTTTCGAAGCTTCGTCTATAGCTAAGATTTCGGCATGATGAATAGCATTTTGATTTTTTTCAACAGTATTATGTTTACAAGCAAGGATCTTTCCATCTTTGACTATTATTGCACCAACTGGAACTTCATCTTTTTTATATGCTTTTTTTGCCTCCAAAATTGCTTGTTCCATATAGTATCTTTGATTATTGTATTTTTCTTTGTTTTGCATTTTTTACTCTTATATCTTCTCCATCAATTTTATACATTCTAGAATTTCCTGCTATTCTTGAAAGTATCCTATCACCATATGTATTAATTATATCTTGTATTGAAAGATTAGTTGATATTATTATTGGATTATTCCTTATCATTCTCTCATTTATTATTGTAAACATTTCTTCTATTCTTGGCCCATTTACCGATTCTGTCCCTAAATCATCAATAATTAATAAATCAACATTTATAATATTATCAATATAGTCATTATATCTTTTTATATCACCAAATTTATATTCTACTAACTTACTAAAAATATTATTAGCTGTTTGATAAAGTACAGTATAGCCATTTTTTATTAAAGCATTTCCTACAGATTCAGAAAGATGTGTTTTTCCAACTCCTGTTTTTCCTGTAAGCATTATAGAATTGTGTGATTCATTTTTAATCTTTTCAAAATTTTCAACATATTCTAATAAATCATTATATAATTTTTTAACTTTATCCTTAGGGCTAATACCATTTTCTTTTACATCACTATAATAATCTATATTAAAATTCTCAAAAGTATTTTTTACTACTCTTTTTAAATTTGATTCTTCATAGCTTTTTTCAATTAATTTTTGTGTAAAACATTTACATCTTTTTCTTTTTCCATTTTCCACTATATATCCAGAATCTTTGCAGTTTTTACAATCATAATCAACCTCAAAATCTTTAGGATTTATATTATTTTTTTCTAAAATTTCTTTTTTTCTTAATTTCAATCTATCCAGTTTTTTATACAGTTCTTTTTTACTTTTGGATTTATTCTTTTTAAATTCTTCTTTATCATTGTGTTCCGTAATCATTCCAGCAAGTTCTATAATTGATTTATATGTTATACTTCTCATTTCTTCATCAATTTTCTTTAATTCAGGATATTTTTCATAAATTTCAAATACTCTTTTATCTCTAATTCCTTCTTCATAATTTCTTTTAAGTTCATATTCCCTTAAAAGCTCTTCTGCTTGTTTTGACATAGCCCTCCTTCCTTTATTACTTTGTTATTAATATAGTTTTTTAAATTATTTACATTAATAAATTTTCAAATTCATCTGCATTTCTATTTTCTGTTTTAGTATTATTATTAGTAACCTTTCTTTTTATAACTTTATTCGTATTTTTTTTATTTTTTTCATTATGTTTCTTTATTTCTTCTACTGTCTTTAATCCATTTTCATGCCAATTTGTAATTATTGCATCTAGATATGCTATACTAACTTCATTCTTTTTAACAGATGTTGAAAGTAATAAGTCTATAACTTCCTTGTTATATCCATATTCTATTATCCATTTCTTCACATAATCCATCTGATATTCTGTAAGATTCTGCTTAAAATTCATTTTCTTCTTTATATAATTAGCTATACTCTTAGATTTTTCTTCATTTTCAAAATGTTTTGCTAGATCTTTGTATGTTACTATTCCTTCTTTACTAAATGATTCACATACTGTTTCAACATATTTTTGTGGCTTGTTTCCAGTTGAAAAGCAATAACTAAATATACCAATCATTGTGTCTTCATCAAAATTATATTTATCAAACCAAAGCGAAATTGCATTATACCATGTTATTGACATCACACCATTGAAGAACTGATTATTAATATCATTTATAACCTTTTGCTTTTCATTTTTTTGTAATTTTTCCATGCTTTCCTCATATGATAATTCTATCTTAGGATTATATTTCATATTCAAATACTTTTCTTCTAAAGATTGAATTTCATAACTATTGCTTCTTTTTATTAGCAAACATTTTTCTTCTAAATATGATATAGCACTTTGCACAGTTCTTTTATCGAGTGAACATTCAACTGCCATATCAGATATAGTAGATTCCTTACTATTTAAAGATATATATACTATATACATATATACTTTGAATGCTTCTGCTGGCATATTTTTAAAATAATCTAAAAATAAGATTTGTGGTATTTCTATTTTTTTAAAAATATTATCTTTATCCTTATTACTAAATTTCATTTTTTCCTTCTTATTTATTATAGTATATATTTTATCAAAATCATTATATCAAAACAGTCAACTAACTTCAATTTTTTATTATTATATCATATTTATTTTATAGCTATATAATACATCCTTATTATTATTTTAAATAAATATGATATTTAGATTTAGTATAATAATTAATTAAATATTTAAGTATATATGTAATATCTTCTCCATTTAACCCTGATATTGAAATCAATGTAATTGGTAAATATATAATTATTAATATTTGTACTTTTAATAAAAAACTTTCTATTATCTTTCCTAAAATAACATATGTAATTATAAAAAATATTGTTAATAAAAATATGAATTTATATTCTATAATGCCTAAAAACTTAGGCTTTATATCATAATTTTTTGGTATTATAAATTTTTTTAAATATCCTTCACTATTTTCATTCATAGCAACTCCTAAAATATCTCATCTATCCTCCTCTTAAAAATTTACCAGATATATTTGTTTGTACTCTCATCCCACCTAATAAATCATTTGTAATTTGATTAGACTTTATCAATGCATATATAACTCCAATAAATATTAATTTAGAAGATATATTTGATGTTGCCGGTGTTATATATGTTATTATCATAAGTATAATAGCTGCTATGTTCTGCATAAATAGTAATGCAACTATTGTTTTAAGCCAAGAATAAAATATATATTCTGTATTTTTTATTGCCTTAAATATTATCATTATTGGTGAAATTATAAGCATAATAATTACTAACATGTACCTATATGCATATTCAAATAACAATGTTACTAACCCAGAAGATATAAAAATTTTTAATATACCATCAAAAGTTGTAAAATCTATACCATTTTCAAAATTATAAATATTAGATTGTAAATTTTTTACATATATGCTAAAAAAAGTTTCTTTACTATATGGGTTACTATTTAATTTAAGTATTTCTTTAGTAAACAGTGAATTAATTTTTAAAAATGTTCCTAATATCTCTTCTATATTTGTAGCTACTATAATTATTATTATCATTCTTATCAAAAATGTATAAGGATTTTCTTCAGATTTTAATGTAAGATGTGAAAGTAAGAATTTAAAAGAATAATAAATTATTATTCCAAAAGCAACAGACACCGCAATAGATATTGTTCCATCTACACTTTTGTTTCCCATTATCATTTTGACTGCTCCTTCATTGAAGATATTATCATCAATAAATAAAAAATCATCAAGTAGCAAAAAAATATTATTATCAATAGAATTAACTAATTTTGATATTATTCCATTTAATATTCCTATTATATTTTCTATATTGTCCTCCTATTATTTAAGCAATGTTTGTATAAACTCTAAAACAAATTTTGTGCTTAGTATAAATGCATATGAATATATAGTTCCTCTAATTAGTTTTTTAGATGTTCTTACTTTTTCTTCATCTCCAAAACTAAACTTTCTCATTATTAATCCTGTACTTATTGCAACTCCAGCTATTGGTGTAGCTACTAATAATATGTATGCCTGTATTCTTTCAAAAGCTTTTTGAATCTTTTTTATTAATTTTGGATTAGATTGTGCAAACCCATAATTTTGATTAATAATAATAAAACTTATTATTATTAATGATATTAATATTTTAATATTTATTTTCTTTAAAATTTTTTTTGACCTTTTTGCATTAATATTTTTTAATCTTCTTATTTTATTTACCTCCTAATCTAAAAAATATGGAATCATATTTATTTTATTTACATATTTAATTTTATTTCCATCTGATATGAATCCTAGAGATTCAAATGTATTTAGTTCTTGTGTAAAAAACTTATAATCAAATCTATAATCAAAATTGGAATATCTATTTATACTTTCATTTAAGCTAGAGTTATCTGAAATAAATTCTTTAGCTAAAAAACTATAATTTGCATCCTTAGAACTTTCTCCAATTGTAATTGATTTTCTTTCTTTTTCTTCTTTTCCTATTAATTTTTGCATTTTTTCAATAGTATATTCATCATCTGTTCTAAAACATATCTTATTAACTAAGCTTTGTATTATTACATTAGATGTATTTTCTTCTTTTAATGCATTTTTAATTGAAGTAAAACTTTGTGTGGATATAACATTTATACACATTGCTTCTCTTGATTGTGAATAAAAATCAGCATCATTTTTTGTCACATACTCTTGATATTCGTCACTAATGAATGCTGTTATTCTTTTTGGACCGCCTCTTCCTAATTGCTTAAGAACTTCTGATTGAAAATCTAATTTTAAATAACAAGCTATAACTTTAGAAATATCACCATATTCAGAAATATTCATATTTAAAACAACTATTTTTCCTTCTTTAATTAATTCCTCAAATCCGTTGAAATTTATTTCTTCTTTTTTAGGTGAAAAATGTTTATTAATCTTATAATCTGTAATAAAAAGATTCGTTATTCTACTTATTTCAGCTCTTATTATATTTTTAGTTCTTGAATCTAATTTAATAAATTCTTTTTCATAAAAATTTATAAAGGTATTTAAGTCATATATAATCCTTTGTATTTCGTTTTTTTCTTTTTCTATTAATTTATTAGATTTAACCATTTTGATTTTTAATATATCAACTAACTTCTTTTTTGTTTCTATATAATATTCTTCATTCGAAATTATTTTATTTAATTCATCAAAATTTACATACCCATCATTATATATTCTTATATATTTTATAACTTCTGCAATTACAGTTTCTGCTTTATCTATCCAAAAACTTTCTGAATTATTTGGACTAAAAAGTAATAATATATATTTTAACCTTGAAGCTATGATTTTAGGGCTATATTCTTTTTTATCTAAAGGATTATAATAAATATTACTATTTAAACTAATTTCAATTAAGTCATCTTCTCTGCCTATATATTGGCACTCTTTTTTTATAAAGTCATAATAATTACCTTTTACATCCAATACTAGCATACCTATTTTTTTACAATTATTAATCGATGAACATATACCAAACTTTAATAATTTTTTAGTTATTTGATAAACTGCTGAGCTAGTTTTACCAGATCCTATACTTCCTGTTATTAATATATTTTGAAAAAGGCCTTTTTCGTTTAAATATAAGGGATTATTACATTTATCAAATCCCAATAATATTTTTAAATTTTCTTCTTGATCTATATTATTATTCTTTAAATCATTTTTTTTAATATTTTCTTTTTTCTTTTTGTTACTTTTTATCTTTGATTTCTTTATTTTTATTTTTTTATTTTTTAAAACGCTTAATGTATATTCATCTTTATCTTTTATTTCAGTTGAAATTTCAAATTTTTTAAGTTTATATATTAAAGTTATTGAAATTAAAAAGCTAGAAATATATATATACTTATTTAAAAATTGCCACAATTTGGGATATTCTTTTATAACATCAAAATTATTTATTGACCCTTTTATTTTAAGACTTTTTAGCTCTGATAATTTTCCAAAAAAATTATATTCTATTAAACAAATAAATAATGAATATAATATTGACTTTATTAAAGCTTTAAAATTAATGTTTTTCATTTTATATACCTTTTATATTATTTTCTTTCATCTTAATTTTGCTACCTTGTACATTATGGAGAACATATTTTTCAAAAATATTATAAGCTAAATAAAATAATATAATTGTATTAATAATTATTATTATGATAAAAATTTTTACACGTTCACTCAATTTAAATCTCCTTTTTCCATTTTTTTATTTGAAGCATTATACCAGCTTTTTCATTTTTGTCAAATGTATTTTTTAAAAATCTTTTTCAAATATTCTTAATTGTTTTTAATTATTTTTATTTTACACATATAAAAAAACCTTGACACTATGTCAAGGCTTTTAATATCTCTTACAACAAATATATCTATGTTTAATATACTTTTTTGCAAAACTCTTTCCCATCTCTAGAAAAATTATACATAATATTTTTAATTTTTCTTGTTAAAACTATATTATTTTTTTGACTATTGAATGCAGCTACAGCTTTTTCTAAGTCGTTCTCATTTTCTAATATTCTCATAATTTCAAGTGAATTATATATGTCTCTTAATCTATAATTTTTAAATGATTTTTCAACCTCTTTTTTCCGCTGTTTTCTTTTCTCTTTATCAATTAGCTTAAATCCTTCTTCTATTAGATTATTTTTTCTTTCTTCTTCTCTTTTTTCTTCTAATTTTAGCCAATTAATTAGTTCTTCATTTTCTTTTTTACGCTTTTTAATATATTTTTCTTTTGTATATCCTGTAATTGTTTTATATACTTTATCAAGTGTAATGTTTTTAGAATATATATTAATACCTAAACGATTTATATATACATTTTCTGAGTTTTCATCAGCTCTTTTTAGTATCTCATAAATTTCTTCAATGCTTAAATATGGACTAACGAAAAGTTGAGTTGCCACTTTTTTATTTTCATCTTTTTCTTGTCCTTTTCTGATTAATCTTGCCATTTCTTGATATGTCATTAAATACTCCTATAATTCTTATTTCTAATTAAACATATTTACATTTGTTTTACTTAAAGTACCAAAAATTTTTAATACTTTTATCAATACTACACGTATAATTATAGCATATTTATGTCTTTTCTTCAATTATTCATAATTTATATTTACTTATATTATTTTTAATAGTATAATATTATTCCAATAAAAAATAGAAAAAGGAGCATATTTCAATGCTCCTTTTTTAGTATAATAAAACATAATATTTTTTACTTTTTAATCATCCTTCTTACTTCTTTTAATATGAATCTTTATTTTAATTACTAATAATAAAAATAATATTAGAATAAAAATAAATATATAGATACCACTTTTATCTTCACTTTTTATATAATTATCTTTTTTTAATTCAGATGCATAAGTATACTTAATCATACTTATTTTTTGTTTTTGTATATTTCCAATTATTGATTGACTGCATCTAGAATAGATTTTTTCTAAATTATTTTTATTTTTTGTTATAAGCTTAATACTATTTTCATCGTTTTTCTCTTCCATATATTTTATTAACTTTTCATCTAATTTTATATGATTACTTACTATATTCAAAAAAGAAATTTCATCCAATTTATCATTTTCTAAAGCTTCTTTACACTCTTTTATATATCTAATACATCCTAACTTCTCTTGTTCTGTTAAATATAATCCATTCGTATAAAATTTAAGGATAAATGCATTTAATTCAATTTCAAATCTCTCTCTTATATTCTCATATGGAACCTCATCATTTCTATTTATATTTCCCACTCTATCTATAGGTTCTGTCCTTTCTATTAAAGTATCTATTATATATTTTACTTCGTTATTTTCATAAATATAGTAGAAATCAACAATACTATGCCTTTCTTCTTTGATATCTTCTTTTGCATATGATGTTGAATTTATTGTTGATAAAAATATCATAGCAATTAGTAATATTTGTATAGTTTTCCTTAATGCCTTTATAATATGCCTCCTTAATAACCATTAAACAAAAATATTATGTTTTCTCCGAAATCCTTAATTATAGGATTTCTAATTTAAATATACATAATAATTTTACCATATTAACATTATTTTATCAAATTTTAATTTATCTAAAAAATTTGTTATATAATTAATATAGTATTCAACTTCCTGTTATTTTATTGTATTTGTGCATTATTTAATTTTTTTAGCAGTTGATAATTTTTTTATTGTATTATAGTATAAATTTAATATATGAAATTGCTGCAACACTATAATAATTGACATTTTAGCATTTTTCTATTATAATTAAGTAGTGATTAAATTTGGAGGATTTATGAAAAACGCATCGAAAAGAACGTTATTACTTATAATAATGTTAATTGTTGTATTATCAGTTTCGGCTTATGCAACAAAAATGGATATTATTAAATCTGAAATAATATTCCATGATGGTAGTAAGCTATCATTTGCTACCAAATCGAATAAAAATGCAGAAGAAATACTGAAAGAAAACAATATAGTCCTATTAGATGATGAAGTAATTAAAGAATCTAATGAAGGTGATAAAAAGATTATATACATTGATAAAAAGAACTCAAATGAAAATATTGTTAAATCAGAAAATTTTAAAGAGGTATCTTCTGAAGTCATAAGAAATGATAACTCATCTATTATTGAAAAAATTGAAATTGAAACAATAGAAATACCTTTCAATACAATTACTAAAGAATCTAAAAATCAAGATAATACAAGATCAATGGTAATTCAAATAGGTGAAAATGGAATTAAAGAAATTAAATATAAAAGTATATATAAAAATCAAGAATTAATAGATAGAAAAATTTTAGAAGAAAAAGTTACTAAAGAACCTAAAGATAAAATAGTACAACTAGTTCCTAAAGTAACATCAAGATCTCTTTCAAGAGTTAATATACCACCAGGTGAAGCAAGAGCAGCATTTGAACAAGTATGTGCAGAAAAAGGTGTTTCTGCATCTGAAAGAAATGCTTGGGCAGAATTAATAAGTAGAGAATCAGGATGGAGAACAACTGCTACAAACAGAGGAACAGGAGCTTATGGACTTCCACAATCACTACCTGGTAGAAAAATGGCAACACATGGTTCTGATTGGAGAACAAACCCAAGAACACAATTAAGATGGATGTACGATTATACAAAAGGTAGATATGATTCTTTTGGACATGCACTTAGTATCCAAAAAAATAGAGGTTGGTATTAAGACTTGAAATATACAATTAAATATATTAATATAAAGATATTACTTTAATGTAATATCTTTTTTGTTCTCGTAGCTCAGCTGGATAGAGCACTCGCCTCCTAAGCGAGGGGTCGGAAGTTCAAATCTTCTCGGGAACACCAATAGAAATAATAAAAAACTGTAATTAAATTACAGTTTTTATTTTTATTTTTTTATATTTTACCTTTTTATTCTATTATTCTTCATCTTCTACAACTGTCTCAATACTTACTACTTTTGAATCTTCAGTTGTTTTAATAAGTCTAACACCTTGTGTTGATCTACCTAAAACACTTATATCTTTAGTATGTATTCTAATTATTGTTCCAGTATTTGTTATCATCATTACATCTTCATCTGCATCACCTGTAACTAATCTCATTCCAATAATGTTACCTGTTTTTCTAGTAATCTTATATGTTAAAACACCTGAGCCTGCTCTTTTTTGTGGTCTATATTCTTCTAATTCTGTATTTTTACCAAAACCGTTTTCTGTAATTGTAAGTAACATCTTATCTTTTTCATTATCTTTGAATATTCCCATTCCTATAATACTATCTTCTTCAGATAATTTCATACCTTTAACACCTTGTGATGATCTACCAGTTTCTCTTACGTCTTTTTCATCAAATACTATTGCTTTACCTAGTTTTGTAACTAAAATAACATTACTATTTCCGTCTGATAATTTTACAGATATTAAATTATCATCATCTTTCAAATTAATTCCTATTAATCCAGATTTTCTTGTTGAATTGTATTCAGATAATTTTGTCTTTTTAATCATACCTTCTTCTGTTGCCATTAAAAGATATGTATCATCTTTAAATTCAGATATTGCTATAACCGCTTGAATAACTTCATTTTGTTCTAATTGTAATATATTTACAATTGCAGTACCTTTTGCAGTTCTTCCGGCTTCTGGAACTTCATATCCTTTTATTTGATGTACCTTACCTTTGTTTGTAAAAAATAATAATGTATCATGAGTTGATGCAGTAAATATTTCTTTTACAAAATCATCATCTCTTGTAGTCATTCCAGTTATACCTTTTCCACCTCTATTTTGACTCTTATATGTATCTACAGGCATTCTTTTAATATATCCAAAGTGTGTCAATGCTATAACTGTTTGTTCTTCTTTTATCAAATCTTCAATATTTATATCATATGTGTCATCTTGTACAGGAACTATCTTAGTTAATCTTTTGTCTCCAAATTTTTCTTTTACTTCTTCTAGTTCTTCTTTTATTATTTCATATTGTCTTGATTCATTAGCAATTATTTCTTTTAATTCTTTTACTAATTCCATTAACTCATTATATTCTTCTTCAATCTTTTCACTTTGAAGTCCAGATAAGGTTTTAAGTCTCATATCTAATATTGCTTGTGCTTGTATATCAGTAAGACCAAATCTTTTCATTAATCTTTCTTTTGGATCATCATATGAAGATCTTATTATTCTAATAACTTCTTCGATATTATCTATAGCAATTTTAAGTCCTTCTAATATATGTAGCCTTGCTTCAGCTTTGGCTAAATCAAATTTTGACCTTCTAATTATAACTTCTTGTCTATGATCAACAAAAATTTTAATCATATCCTTTAATGTAAGAACTTTTGGCTCATTATTTACTAATGCTAAGTTAATTATTCCAAAAGTATTTTGTAGCTGAGTATGCTTATATAATCTGTTTAATATAACTTGTGCATTAGCATCCCTTTTAAGCTCTATTACTATTCTTACTAAATCATTTCTATCTGATTCATCTCTTATATCAGATATTCCTTCAATTTTTTTATCTTTAACAAGATTTGCCATTGTTTCTATTAGTCTTGCTTTATTAACTTGATATGGTAATGATTTTATAACAATTCTTTGACGTGTACTTGACATTTGTTCAATATCAGCTTCACCTCTTAACTTAATCTTACCTCTACCTGTTTCATAAGCTTCCTTTATTCCACCTTTTCCAAGTATTAATGCACCAGTAGGAAAGTCTGGACCTTTTATATATTTCATTAATTCATCAATTGTTATATCCTTATTATCAATATATGCAATACATCCTTCTACTATCTCTGTCAAGTTATGTGGTGGTATATTTGATGCCATACCTACAGCTATACCAGAACCTCCATTTACTAATAATTGTGGTATTTTAGTAGGTAATACTGTAGGCTCCATTTTTGTATCATCATAGTTTGGCATAAAATTAACTGTATCTTTTTCTATATCATCTAACATTCTTTCTGCAAGTTTTTGCATTCTTGCTTCTGTATAACGTTGTGCTGCAGGTGGATCACCATCTATTGATCCAAAATTACCATGTCCATCTACTATAGGATATCTCATTGAAAAATCTTGAGCTAATTTAACCATTGCATCATATACTGATGCGTCACCGTGTGGATGATATTTACCTAAAACATCTCCTACAACAGTTGCAGATTTTCTATATGGCTTATTTGAAGCATTTCCGGTATCATGCATAGAATATAATATCCTTCTATGTACAGGCTTCAATCCATCTCTTGAATCAGGTAATGCTCTAGAAACAATAACACTCATTGCATAATCTAAATATGCTGTTTTCATTTCTTTTGCAACTGGTCTTTCAATTATTTTTCCTTCATTATGTTCTACTTCTGTATCTTTACTCATTTTTTCCTCTTTCAAATTGTTATATTTACTATATAAGTATATCTAATCAAGTATTAATTTTCAAGGATAATCTATATCTTGATACTATAATTATGCTATATTTTTTAGAAGTTCATCTAGTCCTTCATATTCAAAATCATTATTTTCAATTATAATTTTATGAATGTTATTTATTTTTTCTATATTATTCATTATTTTTTCAAATTTAACTATTTCACTTTTTAGATTATTTATTATTTTTATTTCTTTTTTCATTGCCGAAACATCTTTATTTTCGAATGATTTATACCATGATTCTTGATGTTTTTCTATTTTTTCTATTTTTTTAACTTCTTCTAACATTTTATTTTTAATATTATTTGAAATAGTATTGATTGTAGTAGTCTTTAAATTTTTAATTAATTTAGACATATCTTTAGTAATAATTCCTTTCTTTCTTGCTACATCTATTCCATAATTTAATCCTTTTGATATACTTTTTAATATTCCACCTTTTTTTATAGCTATATCCATTTCTTCTAAATTATTAAAATTCCCACTTTTTATTCCTAAAAAGCTAGCACCAAATTCTTTTACTTTTTCTACAAGTGTTTTCATTCCATTTTTAAATCCATTTTTTATTATAGAATTTTTAATATCAATAACTTGATCTTCTATTAAATTCGGTAAAGCAGCTCTTATTCCTGTGTCAACAGCAAAATTAATACTTCCTAAAAAAATATCTTTCAAAAAATTGTTTTGACTTTTTCCAATTTCAATATTTTTTTCATCAAGATTAACATTATTTGCTATTTCTAATTCACTTTCTAAGAATTTTTCATTATTATTAATTTCTTGTTTGTTTTCTAAATTATTTAAATCTAAATTATATAATTGATTTAATAAATCCATTTTAGTAATTTCCTTCCATGTATTTTTCAATATTACATAAAGCTGCTATAACTTCTGAAACTTTCATATTTCTTATTTTATTGTAATTTTTTACTTCTTCTTCTAACTTGATTTTTCGATTTCTTTTTATTTTTTCTGTTTTTTTATTTTTAATATATTCTCTTTTATTTTTCTTATCATAATTTTTCTTAAGCTCTTCAAATTTTATTATTTTCTTTTTATTAATCTTATTATCATATGTATCTTCTTCCATTTTTTCTCCTCTTTTAATTGTATTATTTTATTTATTATACTAATTTTCATTATACTTATTATTTTTTTCTTTAACTTCTTCTTTTGCTTTCACTCTCATCATTTCTTTAGTACTTTCTTTAAACATTTCATACTTGCAAATTAAATATATAATTTTCAAAATACTTAATTTAAATATTGCAAATATTCTTTTTTTTAATGAATCATTTAAATCTTTTATTTTTAATATATGATTTATTACATATATCTCTATAATTTTTCCTATTTTTATTTTTACTTTATTTTTTATATTTTTACTTGTCTTATTCTTATTTTCATTTTCATTTGATTTATTAATTTCATAAGCTTTCTTTGATATAACATTACCTGTTTTTTTAAATATTATAAGCCTTTCTTTTAATTCTTCTATATTTTCAATATTGAAATTTTGTGTGTCAGTAGTTATTCCTCCTTTTTCTAAAATTTTTTTATTATAAATTGCTTTTTCTTTTTTATATTTATTTAATTTCAATATATCTTTTTTCTCTGTATTTTCTAAAAATACAATTAATTCATTATAGCTTTCAAATAACTTAATTTGCTCAAAGAACTTTAACTTTTTTAATAAATCTTTATTATTACTTATTAATAAAATTTTTATTTTCTTATATTTATTAATAACATTTTTTATTATTAAATATAATCTTTCTGAACCTATTATATCTTCTGAAACAAACAACATTTCTATATCAGGATAAACATTTAACATATCTAATATTCCTTCTACATAATAAATATCTTCAAAAATGATATTTTCATTAATGTTAAAGTATTTTTTAATTTCTTCATTTTTATTACTATCTGCAAATGCAGTTATTATTTTCAATTATATTCTCCTGTTATTATATTTTGTTCAAGTTCATTTGAAATTACTTTCATTAATATGTGATTATTTTCTACAATAAGCATACACTCACCTTTTTTTAATGACTTTATATATATTTTTTCATTGTCAGATATTTGTATATTTTCTGAAAGTATTTCTATATTTTCTTCTTCCAAAGAAAATATTGCTTTTATACTACTATTGCTTAATATACTTCTACCAAGTGTTCCATCATCTAGACTAAATAAATCTCCAATATCTTGAGTTATTGCTACTGCTGCGCCTTGTCTCTTTCTAATTGTTTTAAATATTTTATATACAAAACTTGCTGTCTCTTTATTGGAAGTTGCTCCTATTATTCTCCATATTTCATCTATATATATTATTTTGTTTTTATTATTATTTTTAGATATTTTATTCCAAAATGCATCAATAAAGATTGACATTCCATATTTATAATTTTCTTCACCTAGATCAGTTATATCTGCAACTAAAAGTTTATTATCTAAATTAACATTAGTATGATGGTTAAAATAATTTAAAGAACCACTTATAAATGTTTTTAGTCTTATACTATATTTCTCTAATTTATTATCTTTTATCATTTCATTATATATATCTTCTAAAATAGGTAAATAATATTTAGTTTTTTTGTTTTTTTCTTTAGTTTCTTTTTCTTTTTCAATTAATATTTTCTTTGTTTTTTCATCATCAAATGTTATTCCATATTTTTTATATGCTAATATTATACAATCTTCTATTTTTGAATAATCACTATCCGTAACACCTTCAAATATTAAATAGAAAAAACTTTTTACATCATTTAACTTTGTTCTCAAAATACCTATTTCATTTTCTTCATATTTTAAATAATTTATATCAAGAATATTTATATAATTTTTAGAATTAGGACCAATTTTTATTATGCTGCCTCCTAGAAAATTACATATTTCCTTATATTCACCTTCAGGATCTATAACATATTGCATACTATCATTCAAATATTCTCTTAGTATATTAAGTTTTGTAAAATAAGATTTTCCTGATCCTGAAGTTCCAAAAATACACATATTTCCATTTTTATACTTATCTCTATCAAATTTATCAATTATAACAAGTGAATTATTTGCTGTTGTTTTTCCATAAAGTATTCCAAAATCATCACTAATAGTATTAAATATAAAAGGGTAAGTAGCAGCTAAACTAGAAGATAATATATTCCTTTTAGTTACACATGAAACCATTTTATCATTTGAACTTATTGGCATTACTGACTTATACGCTTCTTCTTGTCTAAAATTTGATTCTCTAATTTCAAGACCTGCAGAAACACAAATTCCTTTTAGCTTTTGTATGGAGTTTTTTAGTTTTTCTAAGCTATTTTCTATAACAGTTATATATGTGTATATATAATATATTTCTTCATTAGTAGTTTGTAATTTTCTTCTAATATATTTTGCATCATTATATGAATATGAAACTAAATCCACATCTTGTCTATTTTCTGCTATATCCCTAAGTGTTGCACCTGAATTTCCGATATAATATGTAATTTCTTTTATTGTTTTATATTTATTTAATTTTTCATATTTTATATTCATCTGCATTGAAATTTCTTCTTGAATAATATTTTTAAAAATAATATCTTCAAAAATATTATTGTAATCTACCACTAAAAATGTTGTAATATACTTTCCTTCTATTTCAATATATTTTGGATTACTCAAATCTATATATGTTGGACAAATACTATCAATATTACTTTTAGCACCTTTTAATAATTCCAATTTGATATTTCTTCTCCTTCTTTTTGTCTAATTGTTGTTTTTAAAAATTCTAATAATTCATTATTTTTTAATTCTTTTACATTATTACCGCATCTTTCTATCATCTCCTTTACAATTTTTATATTTTCTTCTAATTTAATTTTTTCTTTAATTAGATTTTCATCATTTTTTATACTCTTATAACTATTTCCTTTGTTTTTATGAACTTTTTCATCAATTTTGGTATATATTATTATATAGAATGCTTTTGAAGAAGATTTTGATACTTTAATTAAACTTTTTAAATATTTTATATACTCATTTGCAAGTAAATTTGTATTATATGTATCATATATATTTTTATCATCATTTTCTTCAATATTTTTAATTATTTTAGATATATTTTGCTTTATACTTCTACAAATTATTTCAAATTTAAAATCACATGTTCTAAGCATAGAGCTATATGATTCAATTATAGATGCTTTTTCTAATTTGCTTTTTAATTCATAATTTATTGGAAATATTCTAAGTACTTTAAAAACTTTATCTTTTGTACAATAACTTTCATTACCAATTTCAGTTATTTCAATCCATTTTTTTGTATTTATGTTTTCCTCCTTTTTTTGTGAAAGCATTATAGAGTAATTTCAAATATTTGTCAAGCAATTTTTTAAAATTTGCATTTACCTTTTGAAATAACCAATTTTGTTAATTTATAGTCCTTATGTTATTAAATGTATAAAATTAAGGCATCAAAAAAATACATCCTTTTTATTAAGGATGCATTTTTATTTTAAATTTTTTTCTTTTTCTTTTCCTTTTTTACACTTAATTTTCACATATATTTTTAATCAATTTTTCATATTGACTTACAAGCCTGTCAAAACTTTCTATAGATATATGTTCATTTATTTCATGTGCAGTAACAGGTCCAGCTCCTAGTATGATCCTATTTTTTGCATCTATTAAGCTTGCTTCTGTTATAAAACTACTTGCATGTTTCTCGTCTAAAAAGTCTATATCATTATTAAATGGATATAAACAATCTCCATAACTAACATCTCCATTATATTTTTTTGCAATTTCTTCTAATTTCATTTTTAACATATCAAGATGTTCTTTTTTAGATATTCTTGAATCTATTAACATTATAGTTTTATCTGGTATAGCATTTTTAATATCACCACCTTCAATTTTTGTAAGTGAAAAAGTAGTTTCTGCTACTGGGAATAGTTCTTCTTTATCTGCTTTAATATTTTCTTCATAATATTTATTTATTTCATTAAAAAATTTTATAGCATTAACATTACTATTAATTCCTTTGTTTGGCATACTTGCATGTGTTCTCCTTCCTTCAAATTCCACTTTAATTTCAAGTATTCCTTTACAGGCTGTGTCTATCATATTATTAGTTGGTTCACCAACTACAATATATTCTGGAAAACTTTTTTCATTTTCAATTACTTCATAAGCTCCTTTAAATGAAATTTCTTCATCATATGTTATATATATCTTTATTCCTCTTTTTAAATTTTTCAAATCTATTTTAGAAACAGCTTCTAAAAATGCAGCAAGTGTAGATTTTGTATCACATGCTCCTAATCCATATAGCATATTATCTTTTTCTTCAAGTATAAATGGATCAGTGTCCCATGCCTCTTTATTAACTTCAACTGTATCTGTATGAGATAAAAATCCTAATTTAAAATCTTTCCCATATTCACATATTAAAGATTTTCCTTTATATGATACAGTAAATCCTAAACTTTCAACTTCTGATTTTATATATTCTATTATTTCCTTATTTTCCTTATCTTTTATTGTATTATATCCTACTAATTTTTTTAATATCTCTTTTCCATCTTTTTCCATTATTTCTCCTTAATTATATATATTATTATACATTTTTCTTTTAATTTCAATAATAAAAAAATAGTACAATAATATTAATATTGTACTATTTAATGTTTTTATTTGCTTTCATATATTTATCTTTTAATTTTATACGATGCTATTACTTTGTTTAAAGTTTCTATCATTTTTTCTATATTTCCTTCATAGAAACATCTAACTTCTGGAATCATGACTTGATCTACAGTTTCTTCTATATTTTTTCCAAATTTCTTTTGAAAAGTTTTATCCTGTGTGTTTATTTCTAATTCATTTAATATATTAAGTAAATATAGCAACCCCGGTTTATCTGCTTCAACATTTAAATCTATTTTTTCATTATCATATTCAGTAATAAGTTTAATTAATAAATTATACAACTTTTCCCTATTTGACTTTTTCATTTCCTCAATATATTCAAAACTTCTAGGTGTTTTAGTGATTTGCAAAACCGTATCATTTTTTTGATCTTTGCAAAGTTTCATTCCTGATTTTTGTGCTAATTTATTCATTTCAGAGTCTTCAACAGTTCTTAAATATACATTTTGATATCCCTTTTCTTTCATTTTATTCAAAGCAAAATATAATAATTCTGTTTGAATTCCTCTTCTTCTATAGCTTGGCAAAGTCATTGAATCTGAAATATATGCCATTTTAGAAGTATCTTTTATATCTATTGGGTGCTCAGTTTCTTTTGAACCTTTCCAAGATAATAAAGAAACTGGATAACTCTTACCTTTTTCATATTCTACTTTTGCCACATACGCTCCGCCTTGATTAAATTCATTATAATATTCTAAAATATCATCTAAACTTAGTAATTCATAAAAAGGCTTTGTTGCAAACCATTCTTGCATTACTAGCCAATTCATTTTATCCGCCTTTTCAATAATTAGATTTCTTCCTGAGATCTTCTTTACATTTTTTTCCATATTTCCTCCCTTCTCTATAAAAAATTATCTATAGAGTTATAAAATGTAGTGCATTTTTAATTATGCATATTTATATTATAACATACTTTTTTAAATTTACATAAAGTTTTTTGGATTTTTTTTAATTTTCCTTATTAATCAACTATATTTTAGGTATTTTTTATTATTTTTTTCTTAAATTAAAAATCAACCTAAATATGTAAACTAAATACATATTTAAATTGATTCTTTTAATATTTTTCATATATTAATCTAATACTTTCAGTAATATACAATTTATCTTAATTTATATATCTAAATTAGTAACTGTACGTGCGTATTTAGATATAAATTCTCTTCTTGGAATTACTTCGTCACCCATTAAAGTAGAAATAATTTCATCTTCATAGCTTGCATCTTCTAAAGTAACTTTTATTAGTGTTCTAGTTTCTGGATTCATTGTAGTATCCCATAACTGCTCTGCATCCATCTCTCCAAGTCCTTTATATCTTTGAACTTTTGCTTGTTCTCTTTCTTCTCCTAATCCTTGAAGTACTTGTTCTAATTCTTTATCTGAATAACAATATCTTTCTTTCATACCTCTTTTTTCAACTTTATATAATGGAGGTTGTGCTAAATATACATGTCCTTCTTCAATTAGTGGCTTCATATATCTATAGAAGAATGTTATTAATAATGTTCTAATGTGTGCACCGTCAACGTCGGCATCAGCCATTATTATTACTTTCCCATATCTTATTTTTGATACATCAAAACTATCTCCGATTCCCGCACCGATTGCTTGGATTACTGGTGTTAATTTATCATTTCCTATAACTTTGTTAATATTTGCTTTTTCAACATTAAGCATTTTACCCCAAAGAGGAAGTATTGCTTGAAATTCTCTATTTCTTCCACCTTTAGCACTTCCACCTGCTGAGTCTCCCTCAACTATGTAAACTTCAGATATTTTATTATCTTTTGTTATACAATCTGCAAGTTTTCCTGGAAGTGAATTACTTTCTAATGGGCCTTTTCTAGATGCTTCTCTTGCTTTTCTTGCTGCTTCCCTTGCTTTTCTTGCACCTAATGATTTATTTACAATTGTTTTTGATATACTTGGATTTTCTTCTAAATACCATCCTAATTGTTCACTTACTAAAGTTTGTACTGGCCCTGAAACTTCAGAATTTGTAAGTTTTGTTTTTGTTTGCCCTTCAAATTGTGGATTTTTAACCTTAACAGAAACTACTGCAGTTAATCCTTCTCTTATGTCATCTCCAGAAAGATTTGCATCTTTTTCTTTTAATAATCCTTTTTCTCTTGCATAGTCATTAATTGTTTTAGTTAATCCCCTTTTAAATCCTTCGACTTGTGTTCCACCTTCAATAGTGTTTATATTATTTGCAAATCCTAAAATATTTTCAGAATATCCGTCATTATATAATAGTGCGATTTCTATAACAACATCTTCTGTAGAACTATCATTTGCAATATATAATGGCTTATCTTGTATTGGCTTTTTAGATCTACTTAGGTATTCAACAAATGATGCAACTCCTCCTTCATAACAGAAATCATCTTCTATTATGTTTTCTGGATTTCTTTCATCTCTTAAAACAATTCTAAGTCCTGCATTTAAAAATGCCATTTCTCTAAATCTATTAGCTAATGTATCATAATCATATTCTGTAACTTCAAAAATAGTTCCGTCTGGTTTAAATCTAACTTCTGTTCCAGTATGTTTTGAAGTGCCTATTTCTTTTAAGTGTTCCACTACTTTACCTTTAGCAAATTTCATTTCATATAATTTACCATCTCTTGAAATTTTTACTTCTGTCCATTCTGATAATGCATTAACTACAGAAGCACCTACTCCGTGAAGACCTCCTGACACCTTATATCCACTATCTCCACCAAATTTACCTCCGGCATGAAGTACAGTATATACAGTTTCTGCTGCAGATAATCCTGTTTTTTTATGTTTGTCTACTGGAATTCCTCTACCATTATCTTTTACTCTTATTATTTCTCCTGGTTCTATGATAACTTCTATCTTGTCACAATACCCTGCTAAAACTTCGTCTACACTGTTATCTACTATTTCATAAACCAAATGATGAAGTCCTCTCTTAGCAGTTGATGCAATATACATTCCTGGTCTTTTTCTTACTGCTTCTAATCCCTCCAATACTTGAATTTGATCTGCATTATAATCATGTTTATACTTTTCCATTTATTCTCCTTATTCTATTATTTTTCCTTCTTCTATCTTATATAATTTTTCACTTACATCTTCTACTTTTATTAAATCAGTTGTTGTAATAATTATTTGTATATTTTCAAAATTAGAAATTATATTATTTACCCTTGTATTGTCTAATTCTGAAACAAAATCATCTAAAAGCAATATTGGCAAAGCTCCTGTAACTTCTTTAATTACTGAAAGCTCAGCAAGTTTTAAACTTAATACCGATGATTTTTGTTGACCTTGTGATCCATATTTGCTTGCATCTAACGAATTTATTGTTATTATAATATCATCTCTATGTATTCCATATTCAGTATATCCTTTTTTGACATCATTTTCTATATTGTTTTCAAATAACTTTTTAAATTCATTTTTATTTTTAACTTTTGACTTATATTTAAGTTCTATTTTTTCTTTAACATTATTTGTTTCACTAATTTTTTTATGTATTTCTACTATATATTTATTTAATAGATCAATATATTCTTTTCTGTAATCATATATCTTATAATTACAATCTAATATTTGATTTTCATATACTTCAATTAGCTTTTTTTGTTCTTCTGTCATTTTGACATTTTTATTATTAGAAAAATATATTTTTTTAAGTAATATATTTCTTTCTTCTATTAACTTATTATATCTATTTAAATATTCTAAATATAGTGGCCTTATAGAAGAGATTAACATATCAATAAAACGTCTTCTAACACTTGGTCCTTCTTTAATTATTGATATATCGTCTGGTTTAAAAAGAACTATATTTAATTTACCGATAAGTGATGAAAGCTTTTTTTGATTAACACCATTTATCTTTATATATTTTTTATTTTTATTATTATCATAAGATATAATTATTTTTTGTTTTCTATTATTTTTTTCAAATTCTAATTCTATAAAGAAAAAGTCTTCTCCAAATTTTAAAATATCTGCATCCCTATTTGTTCTAAAAGATTTTCCATATGAAAACATATAGATAGCTTCTAATATATTTGTCTTTCCTTGTGCATTATTACCATATATTATATTTATATTTTTATCAAATTCTATTTTCATATTTGGAATATTTCTAAAATTTGTTAATTTCAAATTGGAAATATGCATACATTTTAGCTCCTTAAAATTATTCTCTAGTCTTAATTGGTAATATTATATAATTATATGAATTATCATTTTCAATAGGTCTTATAATTGTAGGTGTTTTAGATGTTCCAAAATCAATATATATTTCTTCATCATCTATATTTTTAAGTACATCTAAGAAAAACTTAGGATTAAATTTTAACGCAATTTCTTGCCCTTCTGTTTCAACATTTAATTCTTCTTTTGCTGTTCCGATAACTGACATACATGAAATTATCATTTTTCCTATTTCTAACTTAATATCTACTGGTTCTTTCTTTTCTTTTGCTAAACTAGATGATGAAATCAACATAACTCTTTCGAAAGAATTTTGAAGTAAGTTTCTATTAATTCTAATTCTAGTTTCAGTTGGTGATTTAATTACTTCTTTATAATTTAAATAATCACCTTCTAATAATTTAGTTGTTATTTTACAATCTTCTAATATGAATATTCCTTGATTTTTAGAAAATCCTATTGTTACTTCATTAAATGAATCTTCTAAAATTTTTGAAACTTCATTTAATGTTCTTCCAGGTATTACCATTTTAAAAGTATCATTTGACGAAACATTCATGCTTCTAATTGCAAGTCTAAATCCGTCAACTGCTACAACATTTAATGAATCTTTATCCACATCAAATAGACAACCTGTGTATAACTTTCTTTTTTCATCAGTTCCTACTGCAAAAATTGTTTGTTTAATCAAGTTCTTTAAATTTTTTTGATCTAATTTAATTGTATTTTCTATATCAACTTTTGGAATTTCAGGAAAATCTTCTGGTTTCATAGTTGCAAGTTTAAAATTAGAACCTTCGCAATTAATAGTAAGTAAATTATTTTCATTAATAAAAATTTCAATTTCACTATCAGGTAGTTTTCTAATAATTTCTGCAAATGTTTGAGCTTGAACTACAGTTGAACCTTCTTTTATTACGTCTGCATTTATTTTATATTCTATTCCTAATTCTTCATTATATGTATTAAATATAACATTATTATCTTTAGTATTTATTAAGATACCTTCTAATATTGTATCTCTTTTTATGGCTACACCATTTATAACTGAATTAATAGCTTTAAGAAGTGTAGATTTATCACATTTAAAATTCATAATTAATCCTTTCATAATTTATTATTATTTTAATATATCTTATTTTTTAAATTATTATAGTTATACACAATCAATTTTTACTATGTGGATAACTTTTAACTTTTCTTCATTTATATTTATACAATATATACATATATAATTATTAATTTCTTATATTATATAGAATAATATTTTTAATTGTAATAGTTATTAATAATTAATATATCACTTAATTAATAAAAAAGAAAATATAAAATTGAAATAAATGAAATGCATTTATATATATATATAATGAAATGAAAAATGAATACTTAGTAGTAGTAGTAGTAGGGGATGTGGATATAGTGGATAACTACATTTAACTCTAGAGTCTCTAATAAACTTTATGTGGATAACTCTGTGGATAACTCGACTTACTTATCCACAGTATCCACATAGAAAAAGTTATCCACAATTTTTAGGTAGTTATCCACATACTTATCCACATAGTTATGTGTATAACTTTTTGTTTATTTATCAATCTTTTAAGCTGGTTGCAAATAATATTTTTTATGTTAATTTTAATTTTACTTTATATATCTGCATTTTTAGCATTTAAAAAGTTATCCACACTTTCCACAATTAATTTTGTATTTCTGTTTGTTTGCATTTCATTTATAATTTTTTGCTCTGCGTGCATAATTGTAGTATGATCTTTTTTCCCAAAATAGTCTCCAATCCTTTTATATGGAAGGCTTAGTTTAGTTCTACAAAAGTACATAGCAATTTGCCTTGGAAAAGCTATCTCTTTTGATTTTTTAGATGACATTATATCTTTTTTTGGTACATTAAAATAACTTGAAACTACATCTAATATGGTATCTGGTGTTATTATATTTTCATTTTCTAAGGCTATTTCATTTATAGCCTTTTCAGCTACTTCCATACTAATAGAACCTTCAAGCATTGCAATCATTGTTATCTTATTTAATGCACCTTCTAAATCACGTATGTTTGTATCTAACTTTTCTGCAATTCTTTGAAGTATTTTATCTGGTACTATTATATTTTTCTCTTCTGCCTTTTGCTTTAATATAGCAAGTCTTGTCTCATAATCTGGTGAAGAAATATCAACTATTAATCCTTGGTTAAATCTTGATTTTAATCTTTCTTCAAGTACTGGAATGTCTTTAGGTGGCTTATCTGCAGAAAGAATAATTCTTTTTCCACTTTGGTGTAATTGGTTGAATGTGTTAAATAATTCTTGTTGTGCAGCTTCCTTTCCTGAAAGAAATTGAACATCATCCATTAGTAACACATCAACATTTCTATACTTTTGCCTAAATTCTTCAGTATCTCTTTCTTTGTTTTTTATTGAATTTACAAGTTCTATTAAAAAGTTTTCAGAAGTTACATATAATACCTTTAAATTAGGTTGTGTTCTATATACCTCATTTGCAATAGCTTGCATTAAGTGTGTTTTACCAAGCCCTGGTCCACCATAAATAAATATTGGATTTGAAAATACGTTAGATCTTTCTGCAACAGTCTTTGCTGCTGTATATGCTATTTTATTGTTATCACCTACTACAAATGTATCAAAAGTGTATGCAGGGTTTATAAGTGGATTTGTATTAGCTTTTTCAATTTGCTTTAGTTGTTCACAATGTTTTCTATATTCAGGAACTTCACTATTTGAAATAACCTTAATTTCAACATCTTTACTTGTTATATTTTTGAATATATTAATGAAATCATCCATATAATTGTTGTTTATTATTGTTTTTTGTGAGTCTTCTGGTGCAACAAGTACTATCTTATTGCCTTCATAAGATTCAATATATAAGTTATCTCCACCAACTGCATTATATGCAAAATCAGTAGAAAATGATCTAAAAGAATCTTTAAATTTTAAAAGAAGCTCATTACAATTTGCATTCATATTACCTCCTATTATTATTAAATATGTTATATTCATTATATATAATATAATATAAAAATACAACAATAGTTATCCACAATAAAACGTAATGGTCTTAGAGTATCTAAGTATTAAAGCAGATATAAAATTGTGGATAACTATGTGGATAACATAAAAAATATATATGTAGATAAAACAAAATAGCTAATATATAATATAAGTTAAATTAAATAATATATAATTTAATTTATTATGTAAACTTAACAAATAGGAGGAAATATGCACAAATTAGTATTAGTAAGACATGGTCAAAGTGAATGGAATAAAGAAAATAGATTTACTGGTTGGACTAATGTTAAATTGTCAGAACAAGGGATAGAAGAAGCTAAAGAAGCAGGAATAAAATTAAAAGAAAGTGGTTATAATTTCGATAAGGCTTACACATCATATTTGATGAGAGCACAGGATACATTAAAATATATACTTGAAGAGTTAAATGAAACAGATATAGCAATTACAGAATCATGGAGATTAAATGAAAGGCATTATGGTGCACTTCAAGGATTAAATAAGGCAGAAACAGCAAAGAAATATGGTGATGAGCAAGTACACATATGGAGAAGAAGTACTGATACTAGACCACCAGCACTTGATGAATCTGATGAAAGATATCCAGGAAATGATCCTATATATAGTAAATTAAGTAAGGAAGAATTACCTAAAACAGAGAATTTAAATGATACAATAAAAAGAGTTATACCAATATGGGAAGATGAAATATATAAGGATATGAAAGATGGTAAGAAAGTAATAGTTGTTGCACATGGAAATAGTTTAAGGGGATTAGTTAAATATATAAAGAATTTAAATGAAGAAGAAACAATAAATTTAGAAATACCAACAGGAAAACCATTAGTTATTGAACTTGATGATAATTTAAGATATATTAATGATTATTATATATAATATTATAATATAGATACATAATTATATATATAATAGTCAAATAAATAATAGTTAAATAAAAAAGCCCAAATTGTGGGCTTTTTTTCATGCTATTAATACATAGTCGATGTTCACAATAACTATTCACTGAATAAAAATTGAAATGCTATTACTAAAAAATAAAATGATAGTTATTGAGATTAAAATAAAGAAATAATTGTAATAGTTAATATTTAATATTTAAATATTAGCAATTGAAAAGTTTCTCACTATCTCATCTCGTTTTATCTTATCTTGTTTTATTTTAAAATTAACTTTAGCTTTAACTTTTATTTTATAATTATTTAATTTTATACAATTTTAATATTTTAAAATTATATTATGCGATCATATTATGATTTAAATTATATAATTATATATTAAATATATTAGATATAATTGATAGAATTCTTATTATAAAATTAATCTGTTGAATTTTATTTTCTATTGTTATTTACTATATGAAAATTATTTATTGCTTTATTAAGCATATAAATATTGTTTTGGTGATTTTATAAAATCTAAGCTAACTTAACTTAACTTAGTACTGTATTTAGATTCAAATTTAGTAAATATTTGCTCATTTTAAATTTTAATTTAAGAATTTGTAATAAAATTATATAAGAAAAATAAATTGAAATATTAACGTGAACGCTTTAACCAATGAAAAATAAAAGATTGAAAGTCTGAAAAATCAAGGATTTTATTATTTATATAAAGTTAAAATATAAATACAAAATTCATAAATAAAATATAATATCATATATTAGTTTACATAATGCATATACTATTTATTATTATATTTTAACCTTGACAATTATTGCACTTTTAGATATACTTATTTAGTATAAATATGCAATATAAATAGAAGGAGGAATCAAATGAAAAGAACATTTCAACCTAAAAAAAGACAAAGATCAAAAGAACATGGTTTTAGAAAAAGAATGTCTACTTCAAATGGTAGAAAAGTAATAAAGTCTAGAAGACAAAAAGGTAGAAAAAGATTATCTGCATAAAGATAAAGAGATATTATGAAAAAAAATAAAACAATAAAAAAGAACTACTATATAAGAAGGATTATACATAAAGGTAAAAAAACTAAAAACGATTTATATTTAGTATCATATTTTAGGAATAAATATGAATGGAATAGAATAGGAATTGCAGTTAGTAAAAAGCTAGGAAATGCTGTAGTTAGAAATAAACAGAAAAGATTAGTAAGGGAAGCTGTAAGACTTTTAGATAAATATAATAAAAAAGGATATGACGTTATAATTAAAGTTAATAATAACTCTAAAAATTTAGATATGGCATATTCAAGATTAAAAGATGCATATAGTAAATTAGGAATATATGAAGAAGATATTAATTAAAATAATTAAATTTTACCAAAGAGAAATATCTCCAATTATAAGTCAAAAAGGTACAGCATGTAAATATAGACCGACTTGTTCTCAGTATGCAATAGAAGCAATTGAAAAACATGGATCTATAAAAGGAATTTTTATGGCTATATGGAGAATAATAAGATGTAATCCTTTTTCAAAGGGTGGTTACGATCCAGTGAAATGAGGAAAATATGGCGTCAATTTTTGAATTTTTTGCAAGAGTACTAGGCTATGTACTTAATTGGTTATATCTACTTACAAATAATTATGGATTTGCGATCTTGCTTTTAACAATATTAATCGCGCTAGTTATGATACCAGTAGATATTAAAAATAGAAAAATAAACAAGCAAAGTGCAAAACTTAGTAAAATACAAAAAGAAATAGAAGAAAAATACAAAGGAAATAGAGAAAAAATAAATAGTGAAATGATGAAAGAAATGCAAAAGCAAGGAATAAATCCTTTAGCTTCATGTTCAGGATGTTTGATTTCATTATTGCAACTATTTATTATGATATCAATTTTTTACTTGGTAGGAAGTCCTCTTACATATGTAAAGAAATTACCAAAAGAAGAAATAAATAAATATTATATAGAAGCTGTTGAAAAAACATATAGTGAAAAATATGGTGAAAGTATTGATTTAAATAAATTAAAAGAAGAACAATCTAATAATAATGAACAAAAAGATCCTAAAAATGAAGAAAAACCTGAAGAACAAGAAAAAGGCAAGGATCAAAAAGATGAAATTTCAAACGAAGAAAAGCTAAAAAGAGTTAAAGAAATAGAAAGCAAGTTTGGAACAAATGGAAGAGAGATGTTTGTTATCCGCAAATTAGATAATGAAAAAGTTAATATGAATTTAGATTTCTTAGGAATTGATTTATCTAAAACACCAAGAGATACAGTGTCAAATATGAAGGATGCTTTTAGCAAAAATGGAATAAAAGTTTTAATTATACCAATAGGTTATATTATCCTTTCATTTATAAATGTTGGAATAATGCAAAAAAGATTAGAAGAACAAACTAAGGAAGCTAAAGAAGAAGTAAATACAGATAATACAATGAAATCTAAATATAAAAGTGATCTTTCAGAAGATAGTGAAAAATTAAATCAAGAAGATATGCAAGATATAATGATGTCTAGCAACAAAACAATGAGATATATAATGCCAGTTATGATATTTAGTATAACAATGATTACACCAATAGCAATAGCACTATATTGGTTACTAAGCACAGCTTTTGATATGATTAAAAATAAAGTTGTAGATGATGTAATTGAAAAAGAAAATATAGAAGAAAAGGTGTAAGTACTATGAGTGAAAAATATGAATTTAGTGGAATAACAAAAGAAGATGCAATAAGAAATGCAGAAGAAGAATTAAAAATAGATAAAGAAGCTTTAGATGTTGTAGTAAAAGATACATCAAAAGGTAAAACAATGTTTAGTATACTTGATACATCAAGAGTAACAATAGAAGTTACGGTAAAAAAAGATAAAGTAAGGAATAATAGGTTTAAAAAAGAAAACGTTGAAAAAGCTAAAGAAAATTTAAAAGAGTTTTTAGATAATCTTAAGAAAATGTATTCTGAGGATAAATTTGAATATGATATATATGAAGATGGAAGAAAATTATACGTAAACATAGATAATACTAAAAATGCTATTTGGATTGGATATAAAGGAAAAATTTTAGAATCAATGCAAAGAGTATTACAAGAAATTGGTACAAATGATTTTAAGTCTAATGTAAGAGTATATTTAAATATAGGTAATTATAAAGAAGAAAGAAAAAGACAGTTGTATAAAATAGCGGATAATGCTATAAAATCAATTGATAATAAAAAAGAAGAAGAAGATTTAAAACCAATGAATTCATATGAAAGAAAATTAATACATGATTATCTTAATGGATTAGGATATGAAACATATAGTGTAGGCGAAGAACCTAATAGGCATATAAAGGTTAAACCTAATAATTAGTAAAATTGAAATATGGCAAAGCAATTA
>CABTXJ010000002.1 GCA_902488785.1 uncultured Eubacteriales bacterium
AGACGTGTGCTCTTCCGATCTAAATCATTTGATAATTTTAAAAATGCAGGAATTGCAACCTTACTTAAAGGAAGATTAGATATGTTATTAGAAGCAAAGTCATTTGTTTTATCAATTAATTCCTTAGTTAATGCAAACCTTTCATCATTTGTTTTTGTATTAAATACAGCAATATAATATGGTATATCTTGTATATACACTTTAGTAATTAAACAATATCCACTTTCAGTTGTATAACCCGTTTTTAAGCCAACAACATTTGGATTATAGAAAGGTGAATTATTATTTAAAAATAAGTTTGTTGAATGTATTTTAAAACTTTTTTTTTCACCATTTGATGAAATATATGGTATATCACAATCAGATATTTTAGTTATATCTTCAATATTAGTATACTTATTACCAAATATTGAAACAATGATTTGATCAGCTGCAGTTGTATAATGATTTTCATCAAATAATCCATATGGATTTGTATAATTTGTATTTGTTATATTTAATATTTTAAATAGGCATGTATATATACTCTCATTTTCAGAAAATTCCACATTTTTGCTTTTAAGCTTTTCATCAATCAATCTTTTAAGTGTTTTAGTAGAATCATTTGCTGACATAATTAATGAAGATTTAAGAAGATTAGCAATTGTAATTTTATCACCAGGTTTAAGAACTGTAGCTATATAACCTTCAGGTATATTCTTGTCTTCTTTGGTAATCTCAATTACATCATTTAAATTATCTTTGAATACCATACTTGCAATTATATCTGTAGTTAGCTTTGTAATACTTGCAGGATAAACCTTTTTTTCTGGTTCTTTTGCAGCTAGTATATTTAAATTATCACCTCTTACAATAATATAGGAACTATTAGAATGATTTTTATCAACTTCTGCTATTGCCTTTAAATATTCATTATATTTATATGTATCAGCTATACTTGGTCTGATTATATTTATTGGCTTAATAATATTTTCTTCAGAAAAATCATTGTAATTATTTCTGTAGAATAAATATACAAAAATAGACAAGAAAAAAAATAATGCTAAAAATACCTTTTTCTTATTTAACTTCTTTTTTACATTGTCGTTTTTAACATTTCCTTTTGAACTATTACTATTTTTTTTACCATAGTTATTTTTGCTATTATATATTGTGCTCAAAATATCTCCTAACTTTAACCTTTAACTTAAATACTATAGCAATTATATATATTTTTAGTAAATAAAACAATAAATAGTAACAATAACAATAACATAATTAAGAAAAATATATAAAAAATGAAAATAAAAAATAATCAAAAAGTAAAAACAAAAACAAATATAACAAATAACAAATAATAAATAATAATTAATGAATAATAAAAAAGAATTAATACAAGGAGATACTATGTTTGGAAGAATAAAAGAAAAATTAATGGAAATAGATAAAGAATATATAATAATAGGAGTAATATTAGTTACTATACTTACATATATAATAATAACTGGCAAAGCAGATAAAAAAGATGTACAAGAAGAGCAAAAACAAGCAGAGATTAAAGAAGAAGAAAAGCAAGAAGAAACTAAGCAAAAAATATATGTACATATTGATGGAATGGTAAAAAAGCCAGGACTTATAGAATTAAAAGAAGATGCAAGATTAAATGATGCAATAGAAAAAGCAGAAGGATTAACAGATAAGGCTGATACAGAATTAATTAATTTAGCTATGCAATTAGAAGATGGTACAAAAATATATATTCCTTCAATAGATGATAGAAAAAAGAATGAAGAAGTAAAAAAAGCTGAAGAAGAACAAAATAGTGAAATTAAGTTAAATGAAGATAATGGAATAATAAAAATAGGAAAAGAAGATTTAGAAAATAATACAAAAACAAATGAGTCTAAGGCAAGTGTTAAAAAAAGTACATCTTCTTCTAAAAAGCAAAATGGAAAGATAAATATAAATAAGGCATCAAAGGATCAATTGATGACATTAAAAGGAGTAGGCAATTCTACAGCAGATAAGATAATTGAATATAGGAATAAGGAAGGTGGGTTTAAAAAAATAGAACAACTACTTGAAGTAAGCGGAATAGGTGAATCAAAATTTAATAAAATTAAAGGAAATATTATAATTTAACTTAATAATACTTAATAAAATTAAAAAACATTCAAATATAGGCAACTAAGTTAACTTTTTACTTTTACTGTGATATATTTAAAATACAAATGCAAAAAAAGTTTAGAAATACTTAGGAGAAAAAATGAAACTTAAAAAGATATACATGAATGGATTTAAGTCATTTGCAAATAAAACAGAGATAATTGCAAATGATGGTATAACTGGAGTTATTGGGCCTAATGGTTCTGGTAAAAGTAATATAGCTGATGCAATAAGATGGGTACTAGGTGAGCAAAGTATTAAAGCATTAAGAGGAAGTAAACCACAAGATGTTATATTTTCAGGAACACAATTTAGAAGAGGTGCAGGCTTTGCAGAAGTAGAATTACTATTTGATAATACAGATGGTGATATACCAATTGAATATGATGAAGTAAGTGTTGGAAGAAAACTATATAGTGATGGTGAATCTGCCTATCTTTTAAATGGTGCAACTACAAGACTTAAAACTATACAAGAACTTTTTATGGATACAGGAATTGGAAAAGATGGTTATAGTATTATAGGACAAGGTAGAATAGATGAAATACTAAGCAATAACTCAGAAAAAAGAAGAAAAGTATTTGAAGAAGCAACAGGTATTGTTAAATACAAAGAAAGAAAAAAAGAAGCAAAAACAAATATAGAAGTAACTGAAGACAACTTAGTTAGAATAACAGATATATTATCAGAAATTTCTAATAATCTAGAAACATTAGAAGAACAAAGTGCTAAAGCAAAAGAATATCTTAGACTTAAAGATATTAAGAAAAAATTAGACTTAAGAATATTTAAAGAAGAGATGGCATCTTTTGATATACGTTTTGAAGAAAACAATTCTAAGTTAAAAGAAATATCAGGAAGTATAGAGGAAGAAAAAGAAAAGCAAGAAAAAAATCAAGAAAATATACAAAAAGTATTAGATACTATTTCTAACATAGACAAAAAAACAGAAGCAAGCTATAAAAATATTGGTGAAAGTAGTAGTGAAATTTCTAATATGGAAAAAGAAATAGCACTATCTAATGAAAAAGTATTGTCGCTTAAAGATAGTATAAGATTATCTGATACAGATATATTAGAAGCTAAAAACAAAATTGCATTAAAAGAGGAAGAAAAGAAATCAAAACTAGAAAAATTAGAAAGAAGCAAAAAAGATTCTTTAACATTTAAAGAAGAGTTAAAAGAAAAAGAAATAGAAAAAGAAAAACTTAAAAAAGTATTAGCAAAAGATGAAAAAGCAAAAGAAGAAAAAAGAAAACAAATAGAAGAAGTAAAAGATAAAGAATATGAAATAGATGGAGAAATATACAAGGAAAAACTAGAGCTAGAACATTTAAAAGAATTAAAAACAAGAAAAGAAAATGAAAAAAGAGACAAGACATTAGATGTTGATAGACAAAAACTTGCAATAGAAGATGAAAAGAAAAAGTTTGCTAAAGAAAATGGAGAATTATTAGAAAAGGTAGCAAAACTTGAAAAAGATAAAGAAAACTTGAGCAAAAAGATAACAGAGATTGCTGAAGGAAAAAATAATATAGAAAAACAAAAACAAGATATTGCAATTAAAACAAACAAGTTAAATATATTAAAAAGTTTGGAAAAAGAAAAAGAAGGATTTTCTTTTGCAGTTAAAAATATATTAAAAGCTAAAACAAATAATACAGAAATAGGTAAAAAGGCATTAGGAGTAATAACAGATATAATATCTGTAAAAAAAGAATATACAAATGCCATACAAACAGCGCTTGGAAGTTCTATGCAAAACATTGTAGTAGAAAATGAAGAAGATGCAAAAGACATAATTGAATATTTAAAAGAAACAAAAAGTGGTAAGGCTACATTTTTACCAATTAGAAGATATGCAGGTAAAAAGAAAAGCGATAATGAAAAAGAAGTACTTAAGAAAGCAAAAAGTATAAACATAAAAGTGGTAACAGCTAAATCTGTAATTAAGACAGAAGAAAAATACATAAATGTATTAGAAAGCATTTTAAACAATAACTATATTGTAGAAAATATGGATGATGCAATAGTGCTTTCTAGAAATATACCATATATTAGGATAGTAACTAAAGCAGGTGATGTAATTAATTCTTCTGGAAGTATAACAGGTGGTTATACAAATAGTAGTAATAATATATTAAGTAGAAAAGCACAGATAAAAACATTAGAGCAAGAACTTAAAAAACAAAGAAATGATTTAGAAAACTTAGAAAAGCAATACACAAAAGAATATGTGAATGTGGATAAGATAAAAGAAAATTTAGGAAGCATAGAAGATAAACTATCTGAAAGCAAGATTACACTTGCTGTTGCAAATAGTAATATAGCGGCAAAAGAAGATGTACTTAAGCAAGAATTAGAAACTAAAAAACATATTGAAGAAGATATATTAAAAATAACAGAAGATATTGCAAATATTAAAAAAAGTATTTCAGAAAATGAAAAGAAAAAAGAAGAATTAAATACAAAAAAAGATAGAATAGAAGCAGAGATAAAAAAGCTTAATGAAAATATAGTAAACAAAGAAGATGTTAAAAAACTAGAAGAGATAAATGAAGATATAGTAGACTTAAAGATTTCAATATCGTCATTTGATGAAAATGAAAAATCTATTCAGGAAATAATAGATATAATACAAAAAGATATTGATGAAAACAATGAAAAAATACAGGGTAAAAATACTAAAACAAAAGAAGTAGAAAAACAAATAGAAGAATTAGAAAATAGTATTAAAACTTTGAAAGAAAAACTAAAAGAAAAAGAAAATGAAAGTGAAGAAATTAGAAGAATACAAGAAAAGATAAAAGAAGAGAAAAAGGAAATACTAGAAGAAAAAGAAAAATTAGAAATAGAAAAAGATAATATTGAAAAGGAAATAGACAAACTACTTCCTGAAAAAGCTAAATTAGAACAAATACTATATAGGGTGGAACTACAAAGAGAAAACTTAGCAAATAATATTTGGGATGATTACGAAGTTACATATAATAATTTGGTACTAGACCTAGAAGATGAATTATATGAAAAATATGAATTAAATGAAAGAGACTATGATAATAATGTAGTTGCATTTAATACAAAAAAGGCAAATGGTATATTAGATAAGACAGAAAAAGATATTAAAAATATGGGCGAGATAAATATTGGGGCAATAAAAGAGTTAGATGTTGCAAAAGAAAGATATGATTTCTTAAAAGAACAAAAAGATGACTTAGAAAAATCAAAAAAAGAATTGCAACATATAATAACAGATATATCTTCAACTATGGAAGAACAATTTGTACAAAGAATGAAATTAATTAATAAAAACTTTAGTGGTATTTTTGAAGAACTATTCGGAGGTGGAAGAGCTAAAATAGAACTAGATAATGAAAAAGATCCACTAAATGCAGATGTTATTATAAAAGTAGAACCACCAGGAAAGAAATTACAAAATATGTTATTACTATCTGGAGGAGAAAGAGCACTAACTGCAATTGCAATACTATTTAGTATATTAAATATTAACCCATCACCATTTTGTGTATTAGACGAAATAGAAGCAGCATTAGATGATGCAAATGTACAAAGATATGCAAACTATCTTAAAAAATATGCAGATAGTTCACAGTTTATTGTAATAACACATAGAAAAGGAACTATGGAATCAGTAGACACACTATATGGTGTAACTATGGAAGAAAATGGTATAAGCAAGCTTGTATCATTAGACTTAGGTAAGATTAAGTAATACAAAATTAGTGTGAATAAAAATATAAATAGAAATAGAAAATGTTAAAAATATTAAAAGGAAATACAATTATAAATATAATTTTGTATTTCTTTTTTTGTGCATATATGCTAATATTTAAGAATTTAAATATTATATTTATTATAGTAAAATAGTGTGTTATTGTGGTATAATATACTATAGTGTTTAGGATTACTTACTTAGAAATATGTAATAGTTGCACTGAAAATAAAGAAAGGATATAAAAATATTTAATTATGTATTTTTAAAATAAAATACATTGTTAAATAATTTTAGAAAGAAAAGATGAAAGAAAAAAATAATTATAATGAATTAAGAGGATTAGAAAAAAATATTTCTTATACCTTTAAAAATAAAAAACTACTTGAAATAGCAACACATCACAGATCATACTCAAATGAATTTGATGTAGAGAATAATGAAAGGTTAGAGTTTTTAGGAGATAGTATATTAGAATTTGTAATGACAGATCACCTATATAAAAAGCTTGCAGATGCTAAAGAAGGAGATATGACTAAGATGAGGTCATATATTGTATGTGAAGATAGCCTTTTTGATGTAGCAGAAAAATTAAAATTTGCAAAATATATTAAATTAGGAAAATCACAACTAAAATCTGGTGGAGTATCAAAACCTATACTTGCAGATATGGTTGAAGCAGTAATAGCGGCAATATATTTAGATTCAAATATTGAAGTGGTATCAAAGTTTATACTACATAACCTAAAAGATAATATATACTATGCAACACATTCCCAATACCTACAAGATTACAAAACACTATATCAAGAAAAAGTACAAGCAGAAGGTGTAAGAGAAATAACATACGAATTAATATCAGAAAGTGGACCAGATCATGATAAGGTATTTGAAATAGAACTTTTAGCAGATGGAAAATTCATATCTAAAGGAATTGGTAAATCAAAAAAAGAAGCACAAATACATGCAGCTAAAAAAGCATTAATAGATATGGGAATAATTAAAGATAATGATTAAATAATTAAAAAAGTAAAAATAAAATAAGATAAAATTAAAGTAAAATAAATAAGATAAAAAGAAAAAAATAAAATAAGATAAAAGGATTATACATGAAATATATTGATTTTTTAGATAATATAAAATTAATTAAAGAAGATGATTATTATTATATTGAAATAGTTGAACTAGAAGATACTATATTAAAAGATATATTTGAAAATGGTCAATGCTTTAGATGGGTAAAAGAAGATGAAAGCGACTCATATATTGGAGTACTTCCTGAAATGGTAATAAAAGCAAATGAAGAAAAAGGTTTAGAAAATAAGACAAATATATTTTTAAAGATAAAGATACTAAAAGATAGCAAATTAAATGATGAAGAAAAATTAAAAGAATATATATATAATTATTTTGATTTAGGTTCAGATTATGGAAAAGTTAAAAAAGAATATAGTTTAAAAAATGAATCACTAAAGGAAGCAACAGAATTTGGAAAAGGAATAAGGATATTAAAACAAGAACCATATGAGACAATATATTCTTTTATTATATCTGCAAATAATAATATACCAAATATACGAAAAGGAATAGAAAATATTTCAAAAAACTATGGTACAAGTATAGAGTTTGAAGGAAAAAAATATTATCTTTTCCCTAAAAATGAAGAAATACAAAAATTAACAGAAGAACAACTAAGAGAAACAAAAATAGGATTTAGAGCACCTAGAATAGTGGAAACATCAAAGATTATTAATGAAGAATACATAGAAGAATTAAAAAAGTTAGATGATGATACATTATATGAAGAATTATTAAAGCTATCTGGAGTAGGACCAAAGGTTGCTAATTGTATTATGCTATTTGGATTTGGAAGAAAAGAATCATTTCCAATAGATGTGTGGGTAAAAAGAGTAATGAGTGAAGAATTTTTTGAAGGCCGTGATGTTACAAATAAAGAAATATATGATGCGGTAAAAGATTTTAATGATAAAGGGCTTGCTCAGCAGTATCTATTCTATTGGAGAAGAGAAAAAGATAAAAGCAAAAAATAAAAAGTAAAAAAGTAAAAAATATAGCAAATTAAAAAGTAAATAATATGATATATTATTAGAAATAATAACTAAAATAAATTAATATATATTTAAGGAAAAAGAATATGAAAAAAGATTTTAATAATAGAAAAGTAAAAAAACATAGAGTACTAGAAACAATTGGAACAATAGTACAATCAGTTCTAACATTTGTAATTACTTTTGCGGTATTGCTATTTTTAGTATTTCTTGTAACACCAGGAAATACTAAAGAAAAATTTGCGGATGCAAAAGAATATTTAATGGCAACATTTGGAAAAGCAAATACAGAAGTTGAGATAGAACAAAATCCAATAGAAGGTGTAGAAGAAAATAAGATTGTTGCACCTAAAATAGTATCAGATACGGTAGAAGCAAGTGTAGCAAGACAAGTAACACCAGTTGTTGAACAAAAAGAAATAGAAAAAGTTGCAAATAATTCTAAAGGAAACGAAGCATTAACTCTATCTAGTTCTATGTACTATATACAATTAGATCAATATGGTAAAAAAATATATGACAAGTTAAGTATGGAAAGTGCATACTTCTTAAATGGAGAACACTCATTTAATTATGGTACAGTATTTAATGAACTTTTAAATAGACCAGGCGGAGCAGAACAATTAGAACACTCTTTTCAAGCAGCTGTTAATGCACTTGCACTAGATTTTCCACAACTATACTTTATTGATGTAAGTAATATTTCACTTGTTATAACTGAAAAGCAATATATGGGAGCAAGACCTGTATATACAGTTAAAATAGAAAATGCTAAAGGAAAACTATTCTATGCAGATGGAATAAGAAGCAAAGATGAATTAGACATGATAAGAAACAAAGTAGAAGCATTAAGAGAGAAGATAATTAAAAATGCTAGAAGATACCCAACACAATATGAGCAAATAAAATATGTACATGATTATATAGTAGATAATGTATACTATGATGATAATATAACAGATTCAAGTAAGTATAACCTAGGATTTACACTTTTAAGAGGAAGAGCTGTCTGTGAAGGATATGCAAAATCATTTAAGTATATATTAGATGGAATGCAAATACCTACAATAACAACAGTAGGAATGGGAATAAATAGTGTTGGAAGTAGAGAAAGACATGCATGGAATCAAGTGTATTTAGATGGATATTGGTATGGAGTAGATACAACTTGGGATGACCCAATAGTTACTTCGAATTCAATCTTAACTAGAAGAGATACACATAAGTATTTCTTAGTAGGTGAAAATGTATTTAAAGGAAATCATATGCCAGATGGTAATGTATCAGATGGAGTAGAATTCAAGTATCCACAATTACCTGCATATTCATATACACCACCTAGAAGACAATAAGATAATTAAAAATATAATAATAAAAATGAAATAGAAAAACCTATTGTATTTTAATGCAATAGGCTTTTTTTAATATAACTTTTTTATTTCTCTATTTTCTTTAATTCTAGCTTATCACCAGGTCCGTCATGCCTTAGCTCATATCCAGCTTCATTAATAGCTTGAGTTTCTTTTACAGATTGCTCTCCACTTTTTATTGAAAGCCAAAAAAGCTTATTATATTTAACCCCTAAAATAATTAAAGCTATAACTGATATAGCAAGTAATACAGCCAAAATTTTACTTGTTTTATTCATAATATACCTCCAATTAATTATATACTAAAGTATATATTTTAATAATATAGCTTGTTGTAAAGTAAAGTAAAGTAAAGTAAAGTAAAGTATTATATTTTTAATCAAGTTAAATAAAAGTAAATATAATATAAGCGATAAAAATATAATAAATGAAATGATATTATGTTAGTAATTAATAATTTAAATAATTTATATAATTAAATAATTAAAATAGCAATTATACGAAATACAGTATATAATTATGGTATTAAGAAAAAAAGGAAGAATAGATGAAAATATATTTAGGAGCAATAGGAACAGACAGTAATAAAAAGTTTTTAGAAAATATAATAGAAGAAAAGAAGCTATATGAAAAGCAATATGTATTAGTACCAGAAAATATAAGCTATTATTATGAAGAGAAATTATTAGAAAATGGAAGTAATATGCAAATAGAAATAATTACTTTCAATAGGTTGCAATACTTACTTTTTAAGAATACAAAATATAATAATATATCATATGTAGATGATATATTAAGAAAAATGTATATTAAAAAAGCAATATCTAATTTAGATATTACATTACTTAAAAAAGATAAGAATATATCTGAGATAGATAAGATGATAGTTAGGTTAAAAGAACAAGGTATTAAAAATGATGAACTAAAACAAAAAATTACAAATAATGAAAATATACATGGAATACTTAAGATAAAATTAGAAGAATTAATACAAATTATTGAAGAATATGACAAGCTTTTAGAAGACAAGAAAGACAAGGCAGAAGAGCTATCTATTGTATTAGATGCAATTAAAGAAAGTACTGTATTTGAAGATGCTAAACTATATATTACAGGTTTTACAAATTTTACACTAATGCAATTTAAGGTATTAGAAGAAATAATTAGAAAATGTAAAGATGTTGATGTTGAAATTACAATAGACGATTTAGGCTCTAAAAATAGTATATTCAAAGAAGCAAGTACAACATTAAATAATATAATTGGATACATGAGTGCAAAAGGAAATATATCTTTCGAAAAGTTTGAAGAAGATAATTATCACAAAAGTATGCTAGGAAAGTTAAATAATGCACTAGCATCAAAAGATATTATATATGCTGAAAATAATTACAATGAAGATGGTAATAGAATAGAAAAAAATAGTGACGAAGAAGAAAAGCAAATACAACTTATGTATTACCCATCTAAAAAAGAAGAAATAGCAAGGCTTGCAAATAATATATATAATGATATGAAAAAAGGTGTATCTGCAAATGATATACAAGTAATTGCAAATGATAGTAGCAAATACTACAACTATATACAAACAGAATTTGCTAAATATGGTATACGAATAAATATTGGTGAAAACAAAAGTATTGTATCAGACCAAATAATTACATATATACTAAATCTTTTAAATGCAATACTAGGTAAGGTAGATAGTATAATTGCACTTGCTAAAATGGGATACTTTAAAGAATATGATATATCATTAGATGATATATATATATTAGAAAACTATATGAAAAAGTGGGACATACAAGATCTATCTAGGTATGGTAAGTTTAGGTATGAAAAAGATAGACCAGACTTTGATACTATAGTTACAACTAAAAGCAAACTACTTAAAATACTAACAGATGTTATACAAAATATTGTAGAAGAAACAAGCGAAAATACAAATATAGTTGAAGAAGAACTGGATGAAGAAAAAATATACAAGGCATTTAATAGTTACTCGGAAAAGATAAAAAAGATAATGGTATCTTCTGAAGCAGTAACAAAAGAAATAGTAATACACCTTAAGAAAAATAATATATATGCAAAAATATATAATGAAATATTAAAATTAGACGACATTAAAAAAGTAACAGAATATAAAAATAGTTTGAATATACTAAATGAAGTATTAGACAAAATGTCACAAATTGGTGAAATTACAATATATGATTACGCAAGTTATTTAGAAGAAGTATTAAAAGAAAACACACAAAGAGAAACACCAGTTAAAAATGCAGTAGACTTTAGGACTTCAAATAATATATTTAAAGACAAAAAAATAACATATGTAATGTCTGTACAAGATGGAGTATTCCCAAAGGAAACTACTGTATCTGGACTAATAGACGAAGATGAAAATATAGTTTTAAGAGCATCAGATATTAACATATATAATACACTAGAAGAAGATGAAACTAAAAACTATATGCAAATATATAATACACTAATGGCAGCAAGTGATAAGGTGGTGTTATCATATACAAATAATGATGATTTTACTGAAGAAGAAATAGTACCAAGTTACTATATTTCTAGGATAGAAAAGATATTAAAAAATAATGATATTAAGTATACAAAAAGTAGCAAGGAAGATTATGCTACAGATGGTAAGTATAATTGCTATATACCATACAAAGATGAAGGATATATAGTTAAAATAATTACAGAACTTGAAAAAGAAATATTAAAATCAGAAAAATATAATATGGTTTATGAATATATTTTAGAAAATGTACCAAATACAAAAAAAGCAATGCTTGATTTAACAATATATTTAGCTAAGAAAATAACAAGGTACAATATGATAATTAAAAATAGTGTTGAGTACAAAAACAAGATAGACAGGCTTTTAGAAATATATGATAACTTTGAAATAGTAGAAAATGATAATGATGATAGTGTTAGTGAGAATACTAATGCTAATAATAATGAAATTGATAGTACAGAATTAGAATATGAAAAGAGAAAATTAGAAATAGAATTATTTGAAGAAGAAATAGAAAGAGAAAATTTTAAAAAGAAAATACAAAATAGGAAATATAATATACTAGAATATTATATGAATATGGCTAAGATATATACAGAAATTAACAATGAAATAATATATAATTTTGGATTTGAAAAAGTATACATAGCGGCAGAAAAAGAAAATAACCCAAATAACTTACCGAAAGATATATTAAACAAACTATATAAAAATGACCTTTCTATGACAATATCTAGGCTTGAAAAATATGCGGGGTGTCCATTTGCATACCATATTAGATATATGCTTTCTGTAGAAAAAGCAAGAACTAGCAAACTTGAAAGCTTAGATACTGGTTCATTCATACATGATGTAATTAAAAAGGTATTTGATGAGGTACAAAAAGGAAACCTTAAGTTAAAAGGAAAACTAGAAGATGAAGCACTACTTAAGCTAAAACTAAGAGCAATAGAAGATAGTGATCTAAAAAAAGATATTGCACTTTACGAAAATGATATAGCAAAAGTGGTAGATGATGCTATAGTAGATACATTAAAAGAAACAAGATATGAGAAAATACTATCAAATAGCAAATCAAAAAAGATAAGTGAAAACTTAAAAAGGGAAATATATAATGCATGTATACAAATTGCTGAAACATTAAGGCTTTCAGAATATGATATATATGGAAATGAAATAGAAATTGGAATACATGAAAGCCCCAATTCATTAGATAATGTAAAAATAGAGTTTGATGTAGAAGGAGCTAAAAAGGCAATTAATATATTTGGTAAAGTAGATAGAGCAGATATATTAGAAGATAATATTAGGATAGTAGACTATAAGACTAGTAAAAATGATATAGACACAAACAAGGTAAGAGCAGGACTTCAGCTTCAGCTAATAATATATGCAAGTGCATTAGAAGAACTTTTAGAAAAAGAAAACAAAGGATTACTATATCAACAAATTACAACTAGAGATATGAAAATTAGCTATATTAACGAAGATAATATGTATGAAACAGCGTACAAAAACAAGTACCAAAAGATGCAAGGCCTTATTGTATCTGATGGTATAGAAGAACTATATAATATGGATAAGACATTAGAAAATACAAATAATTCAAATATTATACCAGTAAGGCTTAAAAAAGATGGAACACCAGATAGGTTCTCTAAAGTAATTGCAAATAATGACTACAAAGAATTAAAAGAAGATGCTAAAAATGCAGTAATTGATTTATCTAAAAATATATTAAAAGGAAATGTAGATATATATCCAAGTAAGTATTATGTAACACCTAAGGTACAAGAAAAAGCTTGTAGGTTCTGTGACTATGAAAGTATTTGTAAGTTTGGAAAACAAAACAAGTATAGGATAATTAATAAGAATAATGAATAATTAATAAAAAAATAATATAATTGATTATTATTAAATACAAATTTAAAAAAATGTGTTAAAATATATGATATACTAGAGATAATAGAAAAAGAAAACAACAATTAATTGAAAGGATAAAATAATATATTATGTATTTAATTGCAGGATTAGGAAACCCAGATAAGAAATATGAAAGAACAAGACATAATATGGGATATTGTGTAGTAGATAGAATTGCTAAGGCAAATAATGCGGATTTTAAAAAAGGAAAAAATGCATATGAGTTAAAATTAAAAATGTATTCTAAAGATTGCATTTTAATAAAACCTACTACATATATGAACCTATCAGGGATTGCCATACAAGAATATATGAATTATTACAAGATACCAGCTAAAAATATTATTGTAATATATGATGAAAAAGACTTTGAACCAGGAATAGTAAAGATTAGAAAAGGTGGTTCATCTGCAGGTCATAATGGTATTAAAAGTATAAGAGAATATGTAGATGACTTTGTGAGGGTAAGAGTTGGTATTGGAAAACCAAAATATGCAAATGATATGATAAACCATGTAATTGGTAAAGTATCAGATGAAGAGTACGAGGAACTATATGAAGGTGTAAAGCTTGGTGAAAAAGCAGTAATCGATATAATTAAAAATGGTGTAGACCATGCTATGAATACATATAATAGGAATGGAAAAAAGAAAGTAAAAAAGGAAGAAAGTAAGAAAGGAAATGAAAAAGAAGATGGAAAATAATGAAGTAATATATATAACAGGACATAAAAATCCAGATACAGACTCAATAGTATCTGCATTAGTTGCAGAATACCTATTTAAAAAATTAGGAGTAAATGTTAAAGCAAATAAGCAAGGTGAAGTATCAAAAGAAACACAATTTGTTTTAGAAGCATGTAATTTAGAAGCACCTGAAACAAATACAAGTTTTAAAGAAGGTACACATGTAATATTAGTAGATCATAATGCTAAAGCTGAAACATTAGATAATATTGATGAATTAGTAATAGATAGAGTAATAGACCACCATGCAGTAAAACTTATGGTAGGATACCCATTATATTATAGGGCAGAGCCTGTAGGATGTACAAATACAATATTATATAAAATGTATGTAGAAAATAATGTGGAAATACCACAAAATATAGCTAAAGCTATGTTATCTGCAATAATTTCAGACACATTATTATTTAAATCACCAACATGCACTGAAGAAGACAAGATAGTTGCAAAAGAATTAGAACACATAGCTAAAGTAGATGCAAAAGAATATGGTATGGAACTATTAAAAGCAGGAACAGACCTTTCTGCATATACAATAGACGAGATATTAAACTTAGATGCTAAGACTGTAGAAATAGGGGATACTAAAGGAATAGTTGCACAAATTACTACAGCAGATATACCAAAAACAATGGAAATGCAAAATGATTTAGAAGAAGGAATTAAAAATATAATAGGAGAAAAAGGTTTAGACTTCTATATATTATTAGTAACAGATATTATAAATAGTAATTCACAAGTAATTGCATTAGGTGAAAAAGCTGAAATAGTAGAAAAAGCATATAATGACAAGCTTGCAAATAATACTATGTTAGTTAAAGGACTAGTATCTAGAAAGAAACAAGTAATACCAGTAATTACAGATGTTGTAACTGGAAATAACTAGAATAAAAAAAGCTAAAAGCTAAAAGTTAAAAGTTATAAAAGCAAATAACAAAATGAAAGAGTAAAACTAAAGATAAAAACAAAAGATAAGAAAGAAAATATGAGTATATAGGGATAGTATGGAAAAAAATAAGAAAAGAGCAATTATAGCTATTTTAATAATTATAGTTTTAATAATATGCTATATGATATTTAAACCAAAAAAGAATAATGTAGTTGAAGAAATACATGAAAATAAATATCTTATACTTCAAGAAGCAGGTAAAGAAGGAGTTATTGACACAAAGGGCAATGTAGTAATTGACCCTGACTATACACAAATAATAGTACCTGATTTAGCTAAAGATGTTTTTTGCGCATATGATGAAGAAAAGAATATTAAAGTTTTGAATAGCAAAAAAGAAAATATATTTAATGAATATGATAATTTAGAACCTGTAGAAGGAAATAGGAAAGATACTGAAAATCAATATAGGCCAGTATTAAGGTTTAAAAAATATGATAAGTATGGTCTTATTAATCTAGATGGAAAAGAAATTGTTAAACCTATATATGATGAGATAAAAGCTGTAGATAATGATTTTAATAATTACAAAGTTAAAAAAGATGGCAAATATGGCTTAGTAGATAATTCTGGAAATATCATATTAAAAGAAGAATATACAGAAATTAAAAGTAATAATAAGTCAATGTGGGAAGACAAAAATGTACAAAATGGTTATAAAATAATAAAAATGGGATCAAATGGACCAATAGAAGGATTTGCTACTGAAAAAGGAAAAATAATAGTACCAGTTAAATATGAAAGTGTAGAAAAACAAGAAATACCTTCAGAAGATTATTTTGTGGCAGTACAAGAACAAGGTAAAAAAGGATTATACAAAAATAATAGACAAATACTAAGAAGTGAGTATCAAGAGATATCTAGTACAAAAAATAATTTGATATTTAAAAGATATGGTAAATATGGAATTACTAACTTAGATGGAAAAGAGATCATAGGTCAAAGATTTTTAGGATATGTACCACTTAAAGAGCATGTTGTATTTAACAATGAAGATAAGGAATATGTATTTGATAAAAATGGTAATATGATTGGAAAAGGAATGTATAAGATAATTGAAGTTGTAGCAGATGGAAATTATATTATATGTGAAAACTATGCAGGAGAAAGACTTGTAATAGATAGAAAAGGTGATGAAGTAGTAAATGACAAGCTACTTGATGTGTTATATGCATTTGATGATGTGTTTATTGGAGTTAAAGAAACAGGATATGGTGCATATAGTGTTAAAAATGGTAATATTATTAATTGTGAATATGAGTATTTAAACAAGGTAGTTGGAACAAAAATACTAATATCTAGTAAGAATGAAGGAAAAGAAACTACACTATATAATAGTAATGGTGAAAAAATAGAAACAAAAGATAATTTTGTAGTAGATGTAATCAAAGATAAGGTAGTTAAAATATTTGATGCAACTGATATTAAATACTATGATTTAAATGGAAAAGAAATAGAACTAAAAAACAATTTAGATTTAATAGCATATCCATTTAAAGAAAATAATAAGTGGGGATTCAAAAACAAAGAAGGAAATATCGTAGTAGATGCTAAATATGATAGGGTAGGTGAATTTAATAAATATGGATTTGCATCTGTTATGAAAGATTCTAAATGGGGAAGCATAGATAGTAAGTTTAATATTGTGTTAGAGCCAGAAATAACATTAGACCCAAATATAATACCTAAGTTTGTAGGTAAGTACCTAATAGATGGTGAAGATAATATAATGGCTATGAAGGTAAGTGAAGGTCAAAATATATCACCTATGGATTAATATACAAAGCAAAAAAATATATGAAAAATACCAAAAACAAAAACATAAAACTTAAAACATAAAATTATATGGAATATATGAAAGCTTTAGATAATGCAAATTGTCTATAGCTTTTTTAATAATTATAAATTGATTTAATACGATATAGGATTATTACGGTTATATATAATAGGAGGTGAGTTAATGAAAGAATTAGATGTTGTAAGATTGAAAGAAGACTATAAAGAAATAAGTAAAGGTACAAGTGGAACAATTGTTCTACTTTATGACGAGAAAAATTGTGAGGTTGAATTTTTTGATAAAGATGGTAATACAATAGATGTAGTTATGATACCTTTAAACAAATTAGAACTTGTAGATTCAGTTTAATTGACTAGGATTAGTATAGATGGTATTATTTAGAAGAACAAAAGAAATATATTAAAAAACTTTTAAAATATAATTATATTTAAAGTTAAAATATGATATTTAAATATGTGGCATTAGTTAAAAAGAAAAGTATATGAAAGAGGATATTATGACTAAGGTTTTGAAAAGCAAAGAACAAATAGAAAAGATTAAAGACAACATTAAGAAAGTTACTAAAAACATGGAAGAAGAACCAATAGTTGCAATTATTAGAGTAGGCGAAAAGCCAGATGATATATCATATGAAAATGGAATAACAAAAAAGGCAAAAGAATTAGGAATATGTATACAAATATTTAAATTTGATGAAACTGAAAATACTGAGGTAATTGTTGAAAGAATAAGAAGGTTAAATGATGATGAAAAAGTTAAGGGCATTTTAGTATTTAAGCCACTACCTAATACTATTGATGAAAAACAAATTGATGAAGCAATTAGCTACAAAAAAGATATTGATTGCATTAGCCCAATAAGCAAAAGCAGGTTATCTGATGGTGATGTTACAGGATTTATACCAAATGCTCCTAAAGCGGCAATTAGGATTTTAGAATACTATGGTTATGATTTAGCTAAAAATTGCTTGATTATTAACAGAACAAGTGTAGTAGGAAAACCACTGTTGATGCTACTTTTAGATAAAAATGCAACAGTTACAATTGCACATTCTAAAACTAAAAACCTAAAAGAACTTACTAAATCTGCAGACTATATTTTTACTGCTACAGGAAAGAAAAGGATTTTTGATAAAAGCTTTTTCAAAAAAGATGCAGTAGTAATAGATATGGGAATTGCTATAGACGAAAATGGCAAGCTTGTAGGCGATTTAGATACAGAAGGGATAGAAGGATATATTAAAGCATATACGCCTGTACCAGGTGGAATAGGAGCTCTTACTAGTATATTATTATTAGAATCTGCTGTAATTAATAATTTTAATAATGATTAAAAAATATTTAAATATTCTATGAAGCTAGAGCAAAAGCTCTAGCTTTTTATATTTAAAAAACATTTAGAAATATAATTAAAAGATAAAAAGATAGAATAATAAAAAATAAAAAGATAATAAAAATACATATTATTATTGAATTAATGATTCTAGTATTATATTTTTAATATAGTTAAAAATTAATATTGTAAGTAATATAAGTAATAAAAGAGGTGACATATATGATTTACGAAAAAGTAATGCTTACAGACGCGAGATATGATCATATGTTTGAATCAGATATCATTAAATATGAAAAAGAGATAATTGATTCATTCGTAGCTCAGTACAAAGAAGAAGGATTAAAAGATGAAGTTATTAACTTGAGGATAGTAGAATACTTATCATATAAAAAGTTAAGAACAGTAAATGTAATTGGACAAAGGGCAATTGAAAAATTAATTGATGAATATCTAGAAAAATAGCAACCAAAAATGTTGCTATTTTTTATTGCTTTTTATTATTAAATTGAAGTTATTAAATAATTATATGATTATGTGTTACTCTTCATTTTTTATTAATTCTTCATTATTAATTGGAACTAATTTGTATAATACATCTTTTTTATCAAAATCCTTTTTTTCTAAAGCTTTTTTAAATTCTTCTGGACTTTTAGTCATTTCAAATGTATAACCTGCATCTTTTGCAGCTTCTATTCTTGAATATTCCATTCTACTTGATTTAAGTGAATTCATTTTTTCTTTGTTATAATTATAACCCAATATACATATACATATTATAGCTAATAGCAATAATATTACTAAAACTATATTATCTTTACTTTTGTTTTCCATAAATCTTCTCCTATGTTTATGAAATATTCCAAATATATTATATACTTTTTTAAATTGTAAAAAAAGGTAAAAGTGGTATTATATTTGAAATGTAGTTAAATAAATTTTATTATTTTGTATTTGATTTTCCTTTAATTTAAAGGTTTTTAATAGCTTTTTTAATTTTTCACTGAAAATAGTTGAACATTGTTCAGAAATATGTTATATTATTATTATATTAAAAAGTATAAAAATATTTTAGAGGAGAGATATGTTAGAAAAAGGAAAAAAAAGAATAGAAGATAAAGAAAAAAAGATAAAAGAAAAAGCAATGATATCTTTTAGAGAAAAAGGAGTTGAAAAAACTTCAATAAGAGATATTATGAAAGATACAAAATTTGGACTTGGAACCTTTTACTTATATTTTAAGAATAAGAAGAACTTAGAGCAAAAAATAGTTTTAGACTTATTAGTAGAATTATTTTATAAGGCAGAAAAACAATGCGTTGGAAACGAACCAGTTCAAAGATATATATCTTTTATGGACTACATTTTAGACTATTTTATAGCACATCCAATAGAATTTGAATTAATTTCTAAAAATATAAATTGGGCACTATATGCAAAAATAGAAAATGATGAAAGATTTGAAGAAGTAGATTCAATACTAAAATTTGTGCTTGATAAATTTTCTACTATTTTTCCTGGAAATTATACAAAGCATCAACAGTTATATATATTATCACTTACGATGCACACAGTAATTTCAACATGTAAACATTCATTAAACAAAGATGGAATTTTAACTATAGATGAAATGAAACCAGTACTTTTTAAATTAATAGAAAAAATATTTAAGGAAGAGGAAAAATGAAAAAATTCGCAAAATATGTGTCAGAACACGCAAAAACAGTATTAATAATAATGACATTACTTTTAATACCTGCAGTTATAGGTTATAAGCATACTAATGTTAATTATGACATGCTTACATATCTGCCACAAGATTTAAAATCAACGCAGGGTCAAGATATATTAGATAAAACATTTAATAATGCAGCAACTGCCATGATTATATTAGAAGGTGATGACCAAGATGCAGAAAAGTTAAGAAAAGAAATTTTAAAAATAGATGGAGTTGAAGATGCAATATCAAAAACTTCAACTGTAGGTGAAATGATACCAAGTAAAATGCTACCACAGGAAATAAAAGATATTTTTTATTCAAAAGACAATACATTAATGATTGTAAAATTTAAAAATTCAGCATCATCATTTACAACAATGGAAGCAATAGAAAAAATAAGAGAAATTGAATCAAAACCAAAATATGTAAGTGGAATGTCATCACTTGTTAAAGATACAAAAGATGTTGTAGATAAGGAAACTCCAATATATGTATTACTTGCAGTAATACTTGGATTAATAATACTTTCAATTACTAATGAATCAGTAATAATACCATTTATATTTATGCTAACAATAGGTTATGCGGTTATATATAATTTTGGTACAAATATATTTTTAGGAGAAATATCATATTTAACAAAAGCAGTTGCAGCAATATTACAACTTGCAGTAACAATGGACTATGCTATTTTCTTATATCATAGGTATGCAGAAGAAAAGAAAAATATTGAAGATAAGAATGAAGCAATGAAAGTTGCAATAGAAAAAACAATATCATCACTATTTGCATCATCATTTACTACATTTGTTGGCTTTTTAGTACTTATACTAATGAGATTAGGACTAGGAAAAGATATAGGACTTGTAATGAGTAAAGGAGTATTAATAGGATTAATATGTACAGTAACAGTTTTACCTGCTATGCTACTTTTAGCAGCGGATTTAGTAAATAAATATAATCACAAAGTAATGCTACCATCATTTGAAAAGGTATCAAACTTTAGTATAAAACATGAAAAATTACTTAGTGTAATTTTTGTACTACTATTTATACCAGCAATTTACGGAGCAAAAAATGCTAGTGTTTATTATAATTTGGATAGATCATTACCACAAAATCTAGATTCAATTGTAGCATTAAATAAGATGAAAGAAGACTACAATATGGCTACAACACACTTTGTAATTGTAAATAGTAACCTATCACATACAGAGCTTAATTCACTTACTGAAGAAATTAAAAAAGTTGAAGGAATAAACTCTGTACTTGCATCAAGTGCATTTACTGGATTATCAATACCAGATGAAATACTTCCATCACAAATAGCAAATAATTTTTCAAAAGATGGATATGAAATGATAATGGTAAACTCAGAATATCAAACAGCATCTGATGAAGTAAAAAAACAAATAATGGAGCTTAAAAATATTATACAAAAATATGATAAAGAAGGATACCTAACAGGTGAAGCAGTTCTTACAGATGACTTAACAGATATTTCACATAGTGATTTTAACAGGGTAAATACAGTATCAATTATAGTGGTATTTTTAATAATAGCATTTGTGTTTAAATCAATAGGAATACCTATTGTGCTAATTGCAGCAATTGAACTTGCAATTCAAATAAATATGGGAATACCATATTACTTTAATCAAACAATACCATTTGTAACTTCAATTATAATTGGAGTAATACAGCTTGGTTCAACAATAGACTATTCAATATTAATGATGGATAGATTCTTAGCAGAATATAAACATTCAAAAGATGTAAATGGATCCATTAAAACTGCTACAAAAGAAACATCAAAATCAATTGCTATATCTGCTCTATCATTTATGGCAGCAACAGTTGGAGTTGGAATATTTTCAGAAATGGAAATTGTTTCAACAATATGTAGTTTCTTAGCAAGAGGAGCAATTATTAGTATGACAGTAATAATAGTATTTTTACCAGCAATAATATATACAGCATTTCCACTAATTAAGAAAACTACAAAAGGATTAGAATAAAAAGATTAGAATAAGGAGGAATATGATGAATAAGAATATAATTAATAAAAAAAATATAAATGAAAAAAGTAAAAAAATAATAGCTTCAATATTACTATTATCAATGACTTTTTCACACATATCTTTTGCAACAACTAAAAATAATGAAATAAATAATAAAATAAATAAAAATGAAACAGTATATGTAATAAAAGAAGATGGAGATATAAAAGATAAAATAGTATCAATATGGCTAAATTCAGAAGAAAATATAAATGTTAAAGATAATACAATTTTAGATGAAATTAAAAACTTAAAAACAGGTGAAATGTTAAATAAGGAAGATGGATATATAACAATAAATGAAGAATCTAAAGATGTGTATTATCAAGGTAAAACAGATAAAGAATTACCTATAGATGTTAAATTAGAATACTATTTAGATGGTGAAAAAATAACTAATAAAGAACTTGAAGGTAAAACTGGAAAGCTAAAAATAGTACTAACTGCTGAAAATAAGAAAAGTGTGACAAAAAATATTTCAGGAAAACAAACTAAAATATATTCACCATATGTAGCAGTAAGTACAATGGCATTTAACGATGATAATGCTAAAAATATTGTAGCTAAAGATTCAAAGGTAATAAAAGATGGTAAAAAAGAAATAGTTACAACAATATTAACACCGGGGCTTAAAGAGAATTTTCAAAATGTTTTAAATAAAGAACAATTAGAAAATTTCAAAGACAATGTTGAAATTGAAATGGATATAACAGACTACAAGCCTATAGAAACTTATGTAATAATAACAAATGAAATATTCCAAGATAGAAAAAACTTAGAAGAAATAGACACTTTACGTAGCAATATTGCAAAACTAGAAGATGCAACAGCACAATTAGTAGATGGTTCAAATAAGTTAAGTGAAGCAGAAGGACAATTAAATCAAGGAATAAATGACTTAAATAATGGAACAGAAAAATTAAGTGACGGATCTAAAGAATTATATAATAAATCAGGACAACTTGAAGACGCAGTAAATAAAAGTGTAGAAAAACTTTCAGCATTACCAAAATATATTGGCGAACTTGCAAGCGGCTCTTCAAAATTAGATGGTGGCTTAGGTGAAGTTAAAAATGCAACAGCTAAAATAAGTGAAAAATTATCAAACTTAAACTTAAATGATATATTTGCCAAAATTGATGAAATGAAAAATGGAATAAGTAAACTTGCAGAAGGATCTAATAATTTAAATGCTGGAATGTCAGAAGCTAATAAAAATATAAAAGCATTAACTGAAGGAAATAATACATTTAATGCTAAGATGCAAGAAATGAATAAGGGTGTTCAAAATATAACTGTACCTGATTTAGGAGCTCTTAAATCAATTAATGTTGAACAAGATTTAATAAATATTGGAACATCTACTAAAGCGGTTGGACAATCTACAGCAGATATTCAAAGTGCTATAGCACTTTTAAGTGATGAAAAATATAAAGATGATGAGAATATACAAAATGCTATTAAAAACTTAGAAAAAACAAAAGCAAATTTAGGAAAAAATGCAGGAAATATTGGAATAGCTACAAATAATTTGAAGAATTCTTTAGCGCCTTTAAAAGAAGCACAAACAGGAATAAGTAAGCTTAATAACTTTAAAGAACTACAAGCAGGAATGAATGAACTTGCTAAAGCATCAAATAATATAAATGGAAATATGCAAAAACTTCAACAAGGACTTACAAAATTAGAAGAAGGATTAGCAAATTTAAAAAGTGGTATAAATAGACTAAATGATGAAATAGGAAATATAAATATTAATGAAGAAGAAATTGCAAAACTTTCAGAGTTCCCAAGTCAATTTGGTAAATTAGATAATGCAATAGGAAAATTAAAAAATGGTTCAAATGATTTATCTAATGGATTAAATAAGTTTAAAGATGAAACAAAAGATATAAATGAAATTTCAAAACTAAGTACAGAAGGTATAATGCCACTTAGAGAAGGAATAAAAGCAATGAATAATGGAATAAATGAATTGCTTTTTGGTACTGTAAAATTAAAAGATGGAAGTAGTAAGTTTAATGAATCAATGGGAACATTTGCTTCAAAAATGGCAGAATACAAAAAAGAAGGAATTGATAAAATAGATGATAAAACAAAAGAACTATTTGAAATTACAGATGTTTTTAATGCGATGCTAGACTTAGCAACAAAAGATAGTTCATTTACTGGAACAGATGATAATTTCAAAACAAGATATAGGATTGTTGAAAAGATTAAATAAGAAATAACTGAGGTGACCCAAAAACTTCGTACTAAATAGTTTTAATAAAAATTATAAATTACAGAGCTAATATTTTAAAATATTGGCTCTGTTTTAATATGTTTTTAAATTGAAAAAGCTTTGTTAAAAATATATAATGAATGAAATGGAATGGACAAGTAGAAAAGGCATATGGAAGAACATCTAAGGATAGTAGTGAAAGAATAGAGTTCTTACTTCAAAAATATTCAGAAATATAGTTGGTAAAAATACAAAAGTTGCAATAATATGATTATATATAATATTGGAGAAACTTATGAATGAAAAACAAATTAATGGAGCTTTATACGGTTTTATAGTTGGAGATGCATTAGGAGTTCCTGTTGAGTTTAAAAAAAGAGAATACCTAAAACAAAATCCTATAATAAATATGATGGAAAATAAATATAGAAAAACAACAAAAGGTTACTGGTCAGATGATACAGCAATGACTTTGTGTACTATGAGAAGTATAATAGACGTAAAAAGTGTAAACATAAAACTGCAAGAGAGTATAATGAATAATTATCTTAAATGGGCAGATAAAGGATACATGGCAATAAATAACAGAACCTTTGGTATAGGGCAAGCAACACTTCGTTCTATGATAGAATATTCAAAAAGTAAATCTTTTGAAGAATATTATAAGAATAAATTAAAGAAGGAAGAAAAAAGAAATGGTGGAAATGGTGCATTAATGAGAATACTTCCTTTAATTTTATATTTATATCAATTTGATTTTAGTGAAAATGAAAAAATAAGTGAAACTGAAAACTTGAATAGAAAGTATGAGTTTATAGAATTTAATGTTAGGCTTACGCATAATAATTTTATTAATGCACAAAGCTGTATATTTTATACTATGTTTATTTTTAATCTATTAGAAACAAATAATTTAAATGAATCGTATGATTTGGCTATAAAACAATTTAAAGAAAGGTATAAATATGTACCTCAAGATTTAAAACGAATTATAAGTAAGAAAGTAATATATGCTGATGAAGATGAAATAAAATCTACAGGATATGTTGTCTATACTCTAGAAGCAAGTCTGTGGTGTTTATTTAATTCAAATGATTTTAAAGAACTTGTTTTAAAGGCTGTAAATTTAGGAGAAGATGCAGATACTGTGGGAGCTATTACAGGAAGTTTAGGTGGAATATATTATACATATAATCAGATTCCAGAAGAGTGGCTTAATCAATTATGTGAAAAAGACATGATAGATAAAACGATAAAGGAATATAAGCAGAAAATATTATGACCTAATAATAGTAATTAGAAATGTATTAATTGGAGAATAAATATTACTTTAAGATATAAAACGTCAGATTTTTGCATTTTCAAGGCATATAATTAGGAGGGAAAAATGAAAGAAAAATTGAAAAAAGAAAATGAAAATAATATACCTGAACCTACCGTTAAAGAAGTAGAAAAGTATTTGAAAAAATGGGAGGGGTTAGAAAATTATGTTTTACAAGAAAGAAGTTTAAATAAATTATTTCATAAAACATATCCTGAAAATAATGAGATAGAAGAAATTTTAATTAAAGCAAGCTGTTTAAATGATTTTTATAGCACAAATATATTTAGGATCTTTCCTGTTGCTAAACATATTTTGGAGTTAGATATAGATGAAAGATTAAGGCAAGGTGACTTAAAATTGGTAAATGATATTGCTAATGTAGAAATTAAAGGTAAATCAAAAAGATTTTATTCATTTGCAACAAAATATTGTAGTCATCACTATGCAGAACTATATCCTATATATGACAGCTATGTCGAAAAGATGCTATTATATTTTAGAGACGAAGATGGGTTTGCACATTTTGTAAAAGAAGATTTAAAAAATTATACAGAGTTTTATAATATACTAAAAAAGTTTGCAAAGTATTATGGTTTAGAAGAATATAGTATGAAAGATTTAGATAGATATTTATGGCAACTAGGGAAAGATTATAGACCAAAAACTTACTAACTAAATATATGCCTAATAAAAATTACAATAATTCGATTAAAAGTTAAATCTATCTAATTCACCTTAAAATATTCTGAAATATAGTTGGTAAAAATACAAAAGATGCAATAATATGATTATATATAATATAGGAGGTGTTTATGAATAAAGCTGTTAAAATAATATTATTAATTATTTTAATACTCTTAATAGTTTGTGTAGTATGTATATTTATTAAAAAGAAAGAAGGTACAAAGGAAATAGAAAAAGGCAGTGCTAAAGAATTTAATATTCTTCCAACAATGAATGATGAAATAGGAGAAGATGGAGCTTGGTGTGGAACTTTTCAATTAGTATGGAATGATTTAAAGAATGAATTTGTTAAAAAAGATGTTGTATTTTTAGAAGATAAAGAAAATGAAATGGTTAAAAACTTAAATGAAGAATCATTTAAGAAAGATATGATATCTGATAACTATTACTATATTAAGTTTGGTCCAAGAACAATTAGAGTTAAAGAAGAGATAGAAAAAGCTATAAAAGAAAAGTTTAATCAAGAAAGTGATATACTAAATGATTTTGCTTGGGAAAAAGAAGAAAAAGAAGATATGTTAAACTATATCTTTTATGCAATGCTATATAGGGAGTTTGAATTTTTAAATAAGTTTGATGACTTAGGAAAAGGAAAGTTTGCAAACAAGTATGATGTTGAATATTTTGGTATAGAAGAGGATACAGAAGAAGTAAAAGAACAAATAACTGTATTATACTATAATTCAAAAGATGATTTTGCAGTTAAAATAGCTACTAAAAACAAAGACGATGTTATATTTTGTAAAAAACCAGAAGGAAAAACTTTTAAAGAAATATATGAAAATATGATGAAAAAAGAAAAAGAATATGATGGCATTAAAAACTTTGGAGAGCTAGATAAGTTTAAAGCACCTAAGTTAAAATTTGATAAAAAAAGAGAATATACTGAATTAGAAGCAAAGTCATTTGAAACTGCTGATACTAATCATCCTTTAATGCAAATTGAAAAAGCTATACAAACAATACAATTTGAGATAAACGAAAAAGGTGGAAAAGTTAAAAGTGAAGCAGGAATTGCAACATTAGAAGCGATGGCTGTAGAAGAAGAGCCAAGAGAAATGTATTTAGACGACACATTTGCATTATTCTTAAAAGAAGAAACAAAATATATACCATATTTTGCAGCTAAGATAACAGATGTATCTAAGTTTAAATAATTTTGTATTTTAATAGTTAAAATATTGTAAAGGGGATCAATCATGAAAAAATATAAAAAAACAATATCATTTATTTTAATAATACTTATAGTAATTGCACTCTTTATATTTTTATTTAAAAAACATAGTAATGAAAGCTCAAAAAATGAGGTCGGAATAAATATTGTGCCCACAATGGAAGATAATATATCAGATGACAGCTTATGGTGTGGAACTTTTCAATTAGTATGGAATGAAATGAAAAATGAATTTGTTAAAGGTGATATATTATTTTTAAATGATAAAAATAATAGTATGGTTAAAAAATTAAACGAGGAACTTTTTAATAAAAATATGATATCTGATGATCATTACTATATTAAAAGCGGCGAAATGAATTTAAAACTTAAAGAAGAAATAGAAAAAGGAATAAAAGAAAAATTTAATCAAGAAAGTGATGTATTAAATGGTCTTAATTGGCAAAAAGAACTTCCAGAAAATGGAAAAGAAAAAATAATTAATTATTTTTTCTATACAATGCTATATAGGGAGTTTAAATTTAGAGAAGAGTTTGATAATTTAGAAAAAGGAAAATTTGCTAATAAATATAATGATGTTGAATACTTTGGTATAGATAAAGAAAACGGAGATGCAACAGGTAAGGCTATTGATGTACTATATTATAATTCAAAAAATGATTTTGCAATTAAAATAGCTACAGATACAAATGATGAAGTAATATTTTGTAAAAACCCAAAAGGAAAAACATTTAAGGAAATATATGAAGATATAATTAACAAAGCAGAAAGATATGAAGGAACTGGTCGTATAACAGATAGTGATGAGTTCAAAGCACCTAAATTAAGTTTTAATGAAAAGAGAGAATATACAGAACTTGCAAATAAGGAATTTGAAACTACAAATCCATATGGAAAAGGAATTATAAATAAAGCAATACAAACAATAAAATTTGACATAGATGAAAAAGGTGGAAAAATAAAAAGTGAAGCTTTTATTGACATGAAATTAGCAGTACCAACATCTTATGGTGAAGAACCAAAAGAAAATCCAAGATATTTTTATCTTGATGATACATTTGCATTATTCTTAAAAGAAAAAGAAAAAGATACACCATATTTTGCAGCTAAAATAAGTGATATATCTAAGTTTAAATAATAGAATATATGTAAAATAATAAAAAAGAACTTCAAATTAAATCTTCTGCTGCAGAATACTTGACTTTTATTGTAGCAAACGGTGATAATCAAGAAGCAGTTGAAATTAGATATTAAGATGAAAATATTTGGCTAACTCAAAAATGATGGCAACTCTTTATGATGTAGGCGTTTCGACAATAAATCAATATCTAAAAAATATTTGACGATAACGAGCTAGACGAAAATACAGTTATTAAGAAATACTTAATAACTGTAAACGACGGAAAATCATATAATACAAAATACTATAATTTCAATATTAAGCACAGTAAGTTCACTATGCTTATGAAAAATTAATGGCGCATACCTTTCCGGAATGTTCCATTTTTTAATTCATTTTTTCAAAATTTAGTAAGCAAATAATAAAATTAGAAATATTAAAAAATATTACTTTAAAGTAATATGAAAAAATTATATTTGAAAAAAATGCATATATGCAGTATTATATTAATATATATTATGTAAAAAGAAGAGGAGAAAAAAGAAAATATGGAAAATAAAGGAAATAAAGCAGGAGCTATAATACACTGGTTATTTACACTAATAACATTAGGATTAGTTGTATTTGCAACTTTTACTATGATGAAAAGTAATACATCTGAAAAGGTAGGAAAATTAGAAAGCAAAGTTAATGAATTAGAACAAAAACTTGAAAAATTAAATAGTCAATCAGAAAAAGTTGAAGAAAATGAATTAAATCCAGTAGAAGCTGCTAAAACAGCATTTGCTGCAATGACAGAAGAATATAAAACTAATCCATCATTATATGAAGCAAATTCAAATAATGGATCAGAAATAACTGTTGAAAAAATAGAACAACAATTTTTAAAACAACCAGCAATAAAAAACACATTAGATAAAGGAGATTGGAAAATAACATTATCTAATGGTGAAACAATTGTTAAATTTACACCTAAAAATACTCAAGAAGAACCAACATTATTAAACTTAACAATTGATGAAAACAAAAAATTTGTTGTTGTAGAAAAAAAGCAAACAAAAACTAAAATAGAAAAAACAAATGAAGAAAATAGTATAAATACAACAAATAATACAACAAACAATACAAGCAATACTATGGGAAATACTAGTACTAATAGCACAATGAATAATTCAAATACTATGAATAACCAAAATGGAAATAATACAAATACAATGAATACTAATAATACAAACAACATGGGAAATAGTACAAGTGCTCCATTTTCAAGTGGAACACCTATAAAATTAAATTAATAAGTAATTGCTTAGTGGAGAAATATATGAAAAATGATGATGGAATGACAGTAATAGGACTTGTAGTTACAGGTTTGGTAATCCTTATACTTGCTATATTAGTATTAAATGTAGCTTTTGGTGAATCTGGCTTAATTTTAAGAAAGAAAAAAGCAGAAGTTATTAAATATACAGAAAATATAGAAAAAGAAATAGAAAAAAAAGCATATGAAATGGAAGAAGAAGGCAAAGAAATACCTGATGAAGATAAGCAGAATCACTATATGGCAGAAATGCAAAGCTATATAAATAGTATGGTCGAAAAGAACAATAAGGAAAAGAAAAAGAAAATTGATATTCATATGACAAAAGAAAAACCACAAGGCGAAATAGGTAAAACATTAGTAAATGAAAATATATCAGATAATATAATATATGTAGAAATTAAAAATAAAGACTATATGAGTGCAATAGAAATTGTAATTACAAATAATCAAATAGGAATTACAAAAACAAACGCATATAGGAGTAAGTAATAACTTTAACTTAAAACAATAAATAAAAGGGAAACTCCCTTTTGTTTTTTTATATGTATTTTTAAATAATTTTTTAAATACTTTTCTTTCTTTTTTCTTAAATATAGAAATAAATATAGTAAGATTGATATGTTGATGATAATATTTAAATATTAATTTATGCATTAATTTATATAGTTTAATGTAAATATAATAGGTGGGAAGTAATATGTATATATATTTAATAATTACAAATATATTAGTGTTTTTTATTGGTAATATATTTGGAAGTATAATGAATATTGTAATATCAAGAAGTTTGAATAAAGAAAAAATAATGAAAAAAGGAATATATTGTGACCATTGCAAGACAAAATTAAAAACATATGAAACAATACCATTTTTTAGTTATATGTTTTTACGAGGAAGATGTAGGCACTGCAAGAAGGAAATAAACAAAAACTATTTCATAGCAGAATTATCTACAGGAATAATATTTTTAATACTATTTAATGCATTTAATCCAACAACATTTTCTAAAATATCAACTAGCATGTTATCTGCAAAAATGCTATCACTTGCATTTATACCGCTAATACTTGGGTATATGTATATACTATCTGCATTAGATATGATAGATAATAGGATAGATAGAAAAACAATGCTATATGGTATAGTAACAGTTGCTTTGTACACAATAACAGATTTAATTGTTCATAAAAGACTTTATCAAATGTCCAAATTATATATAATGATATTATTAATATATGTATGCTTAATAATAATACTTACACAAGTGCAATTGGCAAATTACAAGAGAAAGAAAAAACCAAATTATGCAATTGATCAAATAATGTATATACTTTTAATATCAATATTCTTTGGTTCAAAAATAATGATTGTATCATTAATTGCAACAACAATTATATATTCAATATTCAAGTTAAAAGCAAAAAATGAAAGAATTGCACTAACACCAATAATTACAGTTACAACCCTTACTATATATATATTATACCTATATAATATGTGCTATATGCCATTTAGTGTTTATGTTTAAAAATATTATTGCATTAAATATAGTAATTTTATATAATCTACTTTATTAAAAAAGAAAGGAAAATTATGAAATCTAATTTAAGAAAAACAAGAATAATATGTACAATAGGACCAGCAAGTGAAAATATATTAGAAGAAATGCTTATGGCTGGAATGAATGTTGCAAGAATAAATTTCTCACATGGAGGAAAAGCAGAACAACAAGAAAAAGTAGAAAGATTTAAAGCTATAAGAGAAAAACTTAATATATCTGCGAGTTTAATGCTAGATACGCAAGGACCAGATATACGTACAGGTATGTTTAAAGAAGAAATAAAAGATGGAGTAAGCCTAAAAGATGGAGACAATATTATCCTTACAGGAAGAGATGTTATATGTGATGGAAAAACATTTAGTATAACATACAAAGAATTAGCAAAAGATATTGAAGTTGGAACTATGATACTAGTAGACGATGGACTAATACAACTTGAAGTTAAAGATATACAAGATTTAGATATATATGCGCAAGTAAAAGTTGGTGGCATAATAAAACAAAGAAAAAGTATAAATGTACCAGGTGTCAAACTAAATATGCCAGGTTTAAAACAAAAAGATATAGATGATTTGCTATATGGAATAGAAGCAGGATTTGATTATATAGCAGCCTCATTTACAAGAAATAAAGATGATGTAATGCAAATAAGGAATGTACTAGATGAAAACGGTGGAAAAGATATTCAAATAATTGCTAAAATAGAAAACCAAGAAGGTATAGATAATATTGATGAAATACTAGAATGTGCAGACGGAATAATGGTAGCACGTGGTGACTTAGCAGTAGAAGTACCATTTGAAGAAGTACCATACTTTCAAAAATTAATGATACAAAAAGCAAATAATGCAGGAAAGATAGTTGTAATAGCAACACAAATGTTAGAATCAATGACAAATAACCCAAGACCTACAAGAGCAGAAGCAAGTGACGTTGCAAATGCAGTATATGATGGAACATCAGCAGTTATGCTATCAGGTGAAACTGCAATGGGAAGATATCCATTAAATTGTATAATAACTATGAGCAATATTGCTAAAAATGTAGAAGAACATATTAAAAGCTTTGAAACATCTAAAATTGATGATAATAATAATTATGAAACATTAGACGAAAAATCTACATACATAACTGTATCAACAGCAAAAAATATAGGAGCAGATGTAATACTTGCATATACACACACAGGTGAATCAGTACAGAAAATAGCAGGAATGAAACCAACATGCCCAATCTTTGTTATAACAGATAATAAAAAAACATATAATCAATTAGCATTAGTATGGAATGTAATGCCAATACTAATTGAAGGAATAACAGATATTGATGCAATAATAGAAGAAGGAATTAAAAGATTAAAAGATAATAATGTTTTAGATAAAGGTGACACTGTATATATTACAGGAGGAAAAGACTTTATCAAAGAAGCAACAAGAAGCAAGAGAATAGGTGGAATTGCTATAATTTAATTAATGAATTAAAAAACAAAATAGAAAAAGTAAGAAGCAAGAAAAAAGTAAAAAGTAAAACGAAAATTAAAAAATAGATAAATATAATTATTAAAAAATATGAGAAATATTATAGGAAGGATATAAAGATATTATTAAAACCTATAATATTTTTTTAATATTTATATTTGTATTATTCAATTTAATCTCATTTTAGTTTAAGATTAAATCATTATACTACATTTTATTTTTTTAGAATATTTTCCCCTGTTAATAATTAGGACTTTATCACTTATTAAAAACACAATCACAAAAAAATATTTCAAAATGATTGACAAAATAACGATTAAGTGTATATATTTATAGTAGATAGAGAATGTTCTATCTAGAAAGGAAAAAAAGTTATGAAGAGGAAATTATTTTATTTAATTTTCGCTTTAGCTTTAATAGTAATTAGCTTTTTTTCAATAAAATCATTTGCAAAAGAAGATGGCATAAAAATTGAAGAATTTAATTATATTTCATCACAGGATTTGCAAAAAGAAGCTGTAAGTGAAAATTCATCTAAGGAACAGCTAAAATTAAAAAATGGCTTTTCACTAAATGATAAAATATATAGTGATAAAGCTAATGGAGTAAAGTATAAGCAAAAAATACAAAATGGTAATGTTTATAAATATGATATAA
>CABTXJ010000003.1 GCA_902488785.1 uncultured Eubacteriales bacterium
ATCATTTAAATAGGCATAAAACTATGAAAAATTATGTTAATGCAAAATTTAATATTTGCAAAAACCAGTCAGAAGGAGATTACATAATACTTAATGCAGCTGATGAATACATAATAGATTATGTAACTAATAATTATATATCTCCTGATTTAAGAATTATTTGGTTTAGTGCTAAATTAAATAAAGAAGAAGTTGAAGCTAAGATAGAAGAAATATCTAAAAAAATGTATGATTACATTTTAAGCCATACTGATTTTTCTGATGAAAAGGCAATAAAAGAATTTAAGAATAATTATGCAAGCAGATATATGATAAAAAGGTATACTTATGAAAGTGATGGTAATATATTACTTTTTGATGATGAACTTAATTTAAATGATATTAAACTTGTAAGCAAAGAAAATATAAATGTACCAGGAAAGCACAATGTTGAAAATATTATGGTTGCTTCTGTTGCTTCATATTATTATGGAATGAAAATAGATGTTATTGAAAATTCAGTATCAAGCTTTTATGGTGTAGAACATAGGATAGAATATGTTGGCGAAAAAAATGGAATTAAATATTACAATGATTCAAAAGCTACAAATCCAGATGCAGCAGTAATTGGTGTAAAAGCAATGGATAGGCCAACAATAGTATTGCTAGGAGGTAGTGATAAGAAAGTATCATTTGATATTTTAGCAAAAACTATATTAGAAAGCAGTGTAAAAGAATCAATAGTATATGGTGAATGTAAAAAAGATATTATTAACTCTTTAAAAAAATATAATGCGAAGATAGTTGAAGCTACTGATATGCAAGATGCATTTAATAAGGCGGTTTCTGATGCAAAAAAAGGAGATATAATATTATTATCACCAGGATGTGCAAGCTTTGATGAATTTAAAGGATATGAACAAAGAGGAAAATTTTTCAAAAAATTATATGAAGAATTATAATTTGATATATTAATTCAAAAATAGCATAAAAAAACGAGTTGAAATTAATTACTCGTTTTTTTATTATATTATTATATTATTATTATCTATAGTATATCTTCTATTTATTTTAATTTTTATTAATTGACTCCAGATTTTGCAGAAGAATATATTACATTGACGATAGTAACTGGAGCTAATATTAATGCTGCTCCTACTATTATTAAAACTAATCCATCTTTTAAATCTGCTAATTTTTTACTATTTATATTAGTTATAGAAATTATACCTAATGTTATTAATGAACCTAATAATATTGCAACACCAATAAATTGTATAATTCCAAGTATTTCATTACCTATTGTAGTAATTTTTTGGTCATTAGATGGTGTTGGTTTCATTGTATCTATAATTCCGTTAAATGCATATGATTTTGAAAATGTATTAATAAAAAATGCTACAATTAATACAATTATTATATATTTAAGAATTAATTTCTTTTTTTCTTTTGTTAAGTTCATAATAATCTCCTGTTATATTAATTTATGGCTGTATCAAATTGTGCAACTATTTGTTGTATTACAGTTAGAATACCAGTTGCTCCAAATATTAAGAATGCTCCAAATATATATTTTTTTATTACATCTTTAATCTCAGGTCCTTCATCTTTATTTCCTGCACTTGTTATATATTTAATACCTATAATTACTAACATTATTAATCCTATAGCTATACCTAAAACTTGTAAAATTTCTAAAACTTTTCTTGTTACATTAATTATGGTTTTACTTGATGATGAATTTTTATTAAAGCTAGGTTGTAATGAGTTAACATCAATTGCAGTTGCAGTATTTGGTGCTTCAGTAGTTGCATATGAATTTGTAAAAATTGCAAAAGCAAATGTCAAGGCTAAAACTAATAAAGTTGCTATAATTAATTTTCTTTTCTTTTTATTCATTGTATCCTCCATATTATTATACTATGTCATATATCATATATATATTATAACATGCAAATAGAGTAAAAAGCAATATAGTAATATAATCTACATAAAAAAAGATATATGCTTTCATATATCTTTTTTATAATATTAAATAATTTTTTAAAAATTAAAATAATATTAATTATTGCGCAGTCTCTAGATTTTTTACTAAACCTTTTACTGCTTCTAATATTCCAGTTGCTGCAAAAATTAGTATTGCACCAAATAGGTATACTAGTGATTGATCTTTTATATTAGCTTTTTCTGATGGTTCTGCAGTAATATATTTAATACCAATTATTATTAACATACCTAAAGCGATTGCAACACCTATAAATTGGATTAATCCTATTATAGTATTTGCTATGTTTTTAGCTCTAGGATCACTAGGTGCTTTTGGTGTGAAAGTTAAATCACCTGCAAATGATCTTATACCAAATACCATTGCTAATGTTACTAAGATCATAGCTATTTTAGCTAATGATTTTTTTGTAGTTTTTTTCATGATTCCTCCTTGAAATTTCAATTCTGTGTTAATCTTATAGATTACACAATATATATTGTGTAGTTTCCTACATACAAATATTATATTTATAAAAAGTAATTTAGTCAAATATGCATATTTAAATAATTATAAATGTAACAATAAAATTTAAAAAAATGCAATTATAGATATTGTAATATATTAAAAATATGTTATTATTATATATTACTCTTTAAAATAAAATGAAGAAAAAAGCGGTAAAAACAAGAAGAAAAAAAATACAAATATAAATATAAATAAAATAAAATATAAATGAAATAGAAAAAGTATGATCACAGTTATAAATTTATAAAATGTTATTAATTATATATTTTATTTTAAAGATATTGTCACAAAATTGAATTAATTTTTATAGAATCATATAATATATAATATATAAATGTAAATTTTATAGAATTTGATCAATATTCTATAAATATTAATTATTATTATGATTAAAAACTAAATAGGAAAGATATATGAAAAAGATGATAAAAATAAAAAGAAAGAAAATAATAAAAAAAATAATTTTATTGATTTTAATATTTTTATTTATAAATTCAGTAATATTAAGTAACAATGTGTATGCTGAAAATGAAAATTTTAGTATTTCAAATGTATTTAATGGTGCATCTGAATTTTTAAATAGAGGAAAACAAGGAAGTGATGGAGTAGATCCTGGGAAAATAGGAGAATCATTTGCAAGGCAAATAAAACCATTAGGGGATGTTCTTATCTCAATTGGTATGGCAGTTGCAGTAGGAGGAGCAATATATTTAGGTATTAAATTTGCATCTGCAGGAGCAACAGGTGATACTAAGAAAACGGCAGAGCTTAAAGAATCACTTACTGCATTTGCAGTAGCAGTTGGAATATTTGCATTAGCATATCCAATTTGGGCAATGGTTGTATCAGTGCTTGAAAAATTACAGCAATAAGTAGGAGGATAAAATGACAAAACATGAAATACCAAGAGAAAAGAAAAGTGAAACTAGACTTTTTTCTATCTTTTCAATTAGATCATTATTATATACATTAGTATTTTTAGTACTTGGTTTTATTATTGGAATTATAGTAAAAATTATTATACCATCAAAAACTTTAATGTATATAATAATAGGACTTATAGGTGCATTTGGCTTTTTAATGGGTACAGTACCAATAAGACCAATAAACTTTATACCGGCTACAAAAGACGTACAAGGGCTATACCTACATCAAGTAATAGTTACATATATAAAATATAAATCAAGAAGATCACTAAAGGTGATCGACGAAGGAGTATAAATGGATGCAGCAATACAAATTATAATATTATTTATTGTAATACTTATATTAATACAAATTGCACTTTATTCTTATAAAAAGTTTATACTAAGTAAAAAAGAAGTCGAAGACGATTTTGCTAAGTTAGATGATATTACTAAGGAAAAAGAAGAGGCAAATAATAGAAAAGACTATGGTAGATTTCATGGTGTATTAAAAAGAGAAAGTATAATAGACTTTTTAGGATTTGATACAGTTAGGGATGGAATGATAATTAGAAATAATGCAAAAGAATATGTAATGGTTTTAGAGTGTAGTGGAGTAAATTTTGATTTGAGATCTGAAAATGAAAAGCTAGGAATTGAAGAAGGATTTTTACAATTTTTAAATGCATTAAGATTTCCAGTTCAATTATATGTTCAAACAAGAAGAGTAAATTTTGAAGATGTATTAGAAAATTATCATCAAAGAATAAAAGATTTCGGTAATGATATAGAAAAAGCTGAAGAAGAAATAGTAAAAGCAGAAAAATTAGGTGATAGAAAAAGAGCAGAAATGCTAAGATATGAAAAAAGCAGAAGAGAAAACTTATATGATTATGCAGTAGATTCTATTCAATATACAGAACAATTAAGTCAAAAGAAGAATGTTTTACAACAAAAAACTTATGTTGTTGTATCATATTTAATAGATGAGCTAGGACAAAAAGTAAATGACTATACACAAGAGGAAAAAGAACAACTTGTGTTTACAGAACTTGTTACAAGATGTAATAACTTAAGCAGTGCACTTCAAGCTTCAAGAGTTTCATCAAAATTATTAAATTCTGAAGAACTAATTGAATTATTATTTAATGCGTTTAATAGAGATGAGATGGAGAATATTAATTTAAAAGCATTCTTTAATACTGATTATGAAGAAATATTATATACTAAGTCTGAAGATTATATTGAAAAACAAAAGAAATTAATTAAGAAGAATATAAGTAAAGAAGCATTAGAACTTGCAACTTCAAGTATTATAAGGGCAGATAGAGAAAGAAAGAAAGAAATACTTAATATGAAACTTAAAAAGCCAGATCAAATAAAACAAAAAGCAGGTAAATTAATTGATGATAAAAAAGATGTGTTAATACCAGAAACATATGAAAAGGCTAAAAAAATAGTGGAAAATGCAACTATTAAACAAGATGAAGAAGTAAAAAAAGCACTAGAAAAAGATCCAGAATTACAAAAACAATTAGAAGATAGTAGAGAAGTAGAAAAGCAGAAATTAGAAAATGAGAAAGCAAAAAATGATAAAAATAATAATGGAATAAGAGATGATTTAGAAATTTCTGAAGAAGAAAAGCATAAACTTCAAAGCGAAACTTTTATGGAACAAGAATTTTCACAAGAATTAAAAGATATAGAAGATAATTAAAATATTAAAATATGATAAAGGAAAAAGTATGTTTGAAAAATTATTAAAAAATAAAAAAGAACAAGTGATAGAAGAAACAGTAGAAGAAAAAGAGCAAACTGTATTTGGAAAAAACGCAACAACAATAAAAGATTTGATTGCACCTTCAGGTATAGATGCTTCATATACAAATCATATAGAAATAATTTCAAATAAAACAAAATATGCAAGAACTATGATTGCAAATACTCTTCCAAGAACTGCAATTTTTCCTGAGCTATTGAGAGACATGTATGATTTTGGAGATGCAAATACTTCAGTATTCATAAGATCAATACCTGTTGGTAAATCACAAACAGATTTAAATAGGGAAATAAATGAAATACAGTCAGAAATAATAGTTGAAACAAATAGAGGAAATGTAAATAGAGCAAGAACCCTTACAAATAAAAAAGCAGAAATGGAACAACTAAGAGACGAAATTGAAGCAGGGTATAACAGCGTTTTCCAAGCATCTATAATTACAACATTGTTTAATTATACATTAGAGGAATTGGATAGAGATACTGAAAAATTAGGATCAGAAATGGGTAGAACACTTTTAGGTGTTAGACCAGCATGGGCTCTTCAAGATGAAGGCTTCATTTCTAATATGCCATATAATGAAAACAAGATAAAAAAAGAGTTCACATTTGATAGAAATTCTATGGGAACTGTTTTTCCATTTGTAACTTCTGAAATAGGACATGATTCAGGAATACCTTTAGGTTTCAATGCACAATCAGGATTACCAATACTTTATGATAATTTTAGTAGAGAACTTACAAATTATAATATGGTTATTTTTGGTAAGTCTGGAGCTGGTAAAGGTGTTACAGTTAAGGTTATAACTGCAAGATCATATGTGCTTCAAGGAATTGAATCACTTGCATTAGATGTTGAAGGAGAATATGGAGGAATAGCTGAAACATTAGGTGGAGTAAATGTTGTAATAAGTCCTACATCAAAAACTATAATAAATATATTCGACGTAGAACCAGAAATAACACAAGATGAAATAACAGGAAAAGAAAAACTTGTTTTAAATGTACAAAGTAAAGTTGAAGACGTTACACAGTCACTACTTACTATGGCAAGAGGAAGTACAAGAAATAAAAATGTAGATGAGGTAACAAAACAGATTATATCAGAAGTTGTTGCTTCAGAATATGAAAGAGTTGGAATAACAACAAATCCATCTAGTATATATGAAGATATAATTACACATAAAAAGAAAAAAATGCCAACAATAGGAAGTTGGTATAGGGCGCTTCAAGAGCATGCACAAATGTCTGAAAATAGAGACTTTAAAGATAATTATAATTATTTACTTAAAGTTATGAAACAATATATAAGAGAGTTTGGAGGACAGCTTGCATACTTTGATGGACAATCTACATTTGATTTATATGATGATGTACCATTTATTAACTTAGATATCTCACAACTAGAAGAAAGATTTGCAAGACCACTTGCACAGCAGATACTACTTTCTTGGGTTTGGGAAAAATATGTTAAAAGAAATAGTGAGGATAAGAGAAAAGCAAAAAAGAAGAGAGTTATAGTCGATGAGGCGTGGATGTTACTTCCATATCCAGAAGCTGTAGACTTCTTAAATACAATGGCAAGAAGAGCAAGAAAAAGAAATGTTTCACTTGCGCTAATTTCACAGAGATTCCAAGACTTCTATGAAATGTCTGCAGTTCAAGCAGTTATAACATCTGCTGATACAAAACTATTTTTAGGACAAGACGCATCTGAAATAGAATATATAAAAGATACATTTAAACTAAGCCAAGGTGAGGCATCATTTTTAACAATAGCAACAGTAGGTCAAGGACTTTTAAAAATAGCAGAGGATACTGCAATAATAGAGATTAGACCAACATCAAAAGAATTTGAATTCGTTGATACAAACTTAAATACACAAGTACAAAGATTAAATGCAAAAAAGTTTAATGGAAATAGATAAATAAGATAAATCAAAATCAAACTAAAATAGGAAGGAATTATGAAAAAAAGCATAGCAAAAAAAGTAGCTAGTATATTATTGATTATAATGATGTTTAATTTAATATTTTCTGGCTATAGCTATGCTAAAGTAAGAGAAATTAAATTAGCTACTGTAGATCCTGAAGAAACTACTAATTCAGAGCAAAAAGAATTAAAAGATAAAGAAGATTACGAAAAAATAAGAAAAAATCAAGATGAAAAAGCACAAGTAGATAATAGAGATAATCCTCTTTATAAGCCGGATGATAATACATTACCAAATAGAGAACAAGTAAATGATATTACAGGCAATGGTGATTCAAGATTTGAAGAAGCATCTAAAGAGGTTAGAGGAGAAGATCCAGGATTTTTAAGTAAAACAGCAGGAATATTTTTATCTGGGTATCTTTTGAAATCTGCACCAATATTTTTAGCAGGAACTGCAATTATGAGTTCTCTTTACTTAGTTGAACCAAATAAGGAACTTCAAGAAGCATATGAAACTGGAAAAGCAAAAATGCCATCTAAGATTCAAAAAGAAAATGAAACTTTTTTAGATAAAATTAATCTACCCGTATATAACTTATTTACAGTAGATAAATTGCTTTTTAATGATATAAAAATACTAGATACAAATGTTTTTAGGACATCAAATAACAATACAGATGATGCAACTGTAAAAACAAATGATGCTTATAAAAAAGGAGTAGCAAAGTGGTATGCAGTAATAAGAATGTTTGCACTTTCTATTTCGCTTATACTATTTATAATGGCTACAATATATCTAATATATCAATCTGTTACAGAAATGGGCTCAAAAAGTTTAGATAAATCAAAACAACTTATGACTAATTTAGTAAAAAGTATAATCATAATGTTATTATTACCATTTGCATTAGCTGCAGCAATGTATATTTCTGATCTTTTTATAGGCATATTAAGCAATATAAGGATTGCTCTTGTTAAAAATGGATCGATGAATTTTGAAAATAAAATATATATAAACGCATTTTCACCTTCTAATTCTGTTGGAAGATATGGAATAAAATATGTATTATGTATAATTTCATACTACTGGTTGGTGTTAGTACAAATTAGATTTTTATTTATATATATAAATAGGTTTTATACATTAGGATTTTTGGTTTTAATTTCACCAGTAATAGCAACAACATATGCATTAGACAAAGTCGGTGACAATGAAAGCCAGATATTAAATTCATATATTAAGGAATTTACGTCATTACTACTATTAGGTGTAATTTATGCAATGATGTACATAGTATTTATGGTACTATTATCTTCAATTGTAAACTTACAGCCAATAACAGGACTTATCATATTAATGCTATATGGACGTATTGAAAAAACAGTAAAAGCAATATTTGGAGTAAGAGACTTAACTACTGTAAGATCAAGTACAGAAACAAATATAGGTTTCATAGATAATTTAATGTAGAAATTTAAAAGGAGGATAAAAATGAAAAATAATAGAAGAAACAAAATAGAAGAAAAACAGAGAAATACAATAATATTAATCATAGCAATTGTTCTATTAATAATTATATTTTTAAGTCCATACCTTTTAAAAAGTAAAAAAGAAGCTGAGAAAGCAACTCCAGAATACTCTACACCTCCATCATCAACAGGAAATAATGAAATAAGAGAAGATAAAAAATATTATTTAGGTAAAATAATTAAAGAAAATAATATAGTCGAAAATAGTATAATAGTTAAAAATATTGGAAAAGATCCAGGTTATGATATAACAAATATTTTAGGGGAACCTAATGCAAAATTCTTAGATGAAGAAGTATATCAAGGAAAAGGAATAAGATTTAAAAAATCTTTTGGAAATATTGTATATTTAGTTTTTACACAAAATTATCAAGATGAAATAATAAATGGAATAAAAACTACAGATAGCTATAACGATATAATAATGAAACTTGGAAAAAGCAATATAGAAAAAAATGGAGGAGAAGCTATTACTGTTGAAACAGAAAATTATTATATAACATTTGGATATGCTCAAAAAGAGGCCATACTATTTCCTAAAATAGTTAAAGATCAAAAAAATCTAATCGAAATAGTAAAAGAACTTTCAATTACAAGGAATTTTGCAAAATATGTTCCAATGATAACAGATAAATATAAGTCATATAGTACATATGATTATAATTCTGATTTTTTAAATTTAAGTTATCCAACTTTAGGATTTGAAATATTAGTTGCAGGTGGTGATTATCCAGGCAAAAAAGGAATAAATATATATAATAATAATGAAAGTAAAAATGAATATTATAATTTAATAGATAAAACAAATAACAATAATATAATAAATATTATTGATGATAATTTGGTAAGAAAAGAAGCTAGAAATATATTTTCTAAGAAAAATATATTATATGACACACCATTAAACCAAGATGATAAATATTTTACTGTATCAGCTAGCGAAGTAGGAGGACAATCTGTAAAATATACAAATTGTGTAGTTTTACCATTAGAAGATAAAAGTATAGAACCATATAATTTAAATGACTCTGCATCAGCTGATGCAATATATTTAAATGATCACTATATATATTATGGAATTTCAAATAATGGAATATATAAATTGGATCCAAAAACAAAAGAAAGAACATTACTTACAAAAATAAAAGGAAATATTAGTAGCATAGAAAATGTTATTAAAGGTGAAATTATATATAATAATGGACAAATAATAAATTATTAATAAATAAAAGAAATAAAATTTTGGCTTTAAATGTAAAAGTTAAAAAACAAAAAAATGAAAATTAGAAAAAATCAAAAGTAATTGCAAAAAAAGAAAAGATATAATACACAAAAGGAGGAATTATTGTGGATAAGATTTATGAAAATATTAAGCAAACAAGTAAAAAAACTATAGTAATTATAATATTAATTACAATAATTCTTTCTAATTTAAGTGTACCTGCTTTTGCATTTACTGTAGAAAATGGACCTGGCGAAAAAGGTGGAGCAGGATCTATGCCTCAAGAATGGGTAGACTATGTTTTAGGTGAAGCTGGAAAACCATATAGTCAGGATGCAACTTTAAGAATGACAACACATTATGATTGTTCTTCATTTGTAGATAGAATGACTGCAAAATATTTAGGAACAGAACCAAATGGTATGTCTACACGTACTACAGCATCAGATGATAGATTTGAAGAAGTACCAGTAGGTGATCTTCAACCTTGGGATATACTTTGGAAATCAGGACATATGGAATTTTATGCAGGTGGAGGATATTCTTTTGGAGCGCATATGCCTGGTGTAAATTCAGGATATAGTAGTGGTCAAACTTGGGAAAAAGTATATAGGATAAAAGGATCACCAAATTTCAAAGGAAATAGTTCAAGTATAAAAAAGAATCCAGTAGACGAGATAAACTATGGAGCAGTAAATACTAAATCTAAGTTCTATTATGATGGGGTTCCTAAATCTGAGATAAAAGCATCAGGTGGAGGATTAGGATTAATTCTACATAAATTTATGGAATTTTTAGGTAGGATATTAAATTTAATTTTACTTGGAATTAGATTACCATTTATAGGATTAGTAACATTAGTAGAAATAGGGATAACAAATATCTTTGAATCATTGCTTGGAACTAATGCAAATGAAAACAAAGATGAAGGATTTACTGCAAGTGTAAATTCGGATAGTGCCTTAACAATAGATAATATCATATTCGGAAGAATTGAAGCACTAAATGCAGACTTTTTTATAAAACCATCAGATGCAATAAAAAATATACAAGGAAGAACAGGAACTGGTTATAAAAAAGAAGACTTAAAAAATAAAGATAAGGATAATAAAAAAGAAAATAATGATAAATCAGAAGATGATGATAAATCAGAAGATGAAACATTTGATGAGAAAAAATATAATGAGTCACCAGTAGGAATTATTAGAGCATCTTACGCTACAGCTTATTATATAACAATGCTATTTGCAGTAGCTCTTCTATTTATAGTAGGACTTGCAGTATTAATAAAGGCAATACTTTCAACATTACCAGGAGAAAAAGCAAATTATAAAGAAATGCTTTTTGTATGGATAAGAGGTATAGCGCTTACTATGCTTACAGCAGTTTTTACACTATTTATATTAAAACTAAATGCATACTTTGTATCAGTATTAGAAAACGCATATAAGGACGGAACAGGAATAGGAAATATCTATACAATGGTTAGAACAAGAGCATATGATATAAGACCTGTAGTTGGTCTTACAGCACTTGTAATGTATGGAGTTTTGATTTGGTTTTCAATCAGATTTGCTTTTATATATACAAAAAGGCTTGTACAAATACTTGTTATATCACTTGCAGGAGTTATTCTGCCAGCATACTCTGTACTTCAAGAAGTATTAAAAGGTAAGCAAGATTTAAGAGTTAACTGGGTAAAAGAGCTAACATATCTAGTATTTATACAAACAATACATGCATTATTATATTTGATATTTATGTCAATTGCATTTAATGTAGGAGATACATTAACAGGACTAATTCTTGCAATAATTATCATGAATTATATGTTAAAATTCTCAGGAGTATTAAGAGGAATATTTAATATTAGTACACCTGGAAGAAGTATATTAGGAAATACATTAGATTATAGTGATCCTGCAGAGCTTGCAACAGGAGTAACTGGTGGAATATTATATAAGCAATTTAGAAAAGGCAGAAAAAATAATGGACTTTTAGAAAGCAATCAATTAGTTAAAATGGGATTATTTGGATCTGATGTTGCTGTAACATTAGGATATAATAGTTCAAGAAGAATAAGAGAGTTCTTAAAAGAATATAGGTCACTTACTGAAAATAAACCAAATAATGCAGAATTAGAAAATGAAAATGGAAACATTAATGAAAACGAATTAGAAAATATAGCAATAAATGCTCAGATGGCTGATCAATTAAGTCAAAACTTAAATGAAAGTGGAGTTGTAGATTATATTGATTCTATGGAACTTACACCAATTGAGATAGCTAAATTAAAACAAGAAGGATTGTTATCTGAAGATAATAGTGGAAGATTATATCTTAATACTACTAAAAAAGGTATGAAGGAAAAACTACAAGGTAATTGGCAACAATTTATGCAAGGACAAAAAGTTGACGAAATTGCACCAGGAAAGAAAAGACTTTCAATGTATACAAAAGTATATGATCCAAGAACAGGTAAAGTTAAAAGAGTTAGAAATAATATAACAAAGGATACAATTACAAATTTCACACACTCATTTATTGCATCTAAAAATGATATAGAAGAATTTAAAAGAGTACTTAAAAGCTCTGGAATGCTTGCAGCAAGTATGATTGGTGGATTGGTATATGTACCAATAATTATGACAAACGGATTTATTGGAGCAAAAGCTGTATTTTTCTTACAACAAACAAAAAATCTTCAAGATATAGTAAGAAAAGGTGTAAAAAACAGGAAAGAAAATGGTTATTTTAATACCATTAATAAGTTAATGTTAGCCGTAGATTTAAAACTTGCACATATGAAAATGGATCAAAAAGGATTAAGTGGAAAAATAATTCCAGATAAAAAGATAAATGGAGTAATTATACCTGCAAGAACTACAACATATAAGCAAAATGGAATAATATATAGTCAAATGCAAAGTAAAGTAACTATGGCAACAGATGAGTTGCTTAAAATGGCAAAATCTAAAACTGTAAAAGATATGGGAAAAATTCGTTTAGATATGAATTATGAATTTTTAGAAAAGAAAACAGGAATTAGCAATAAGTTTAAAATTAAAACATTTAGATCTGTATATGGAAATGGACAATTATATAAAAGAGCTAGAAGTATGAATGCTGCACATAGAGAATTAGTTAAGATAGATGCAACACTTGAACAAGATAAGGTAAGAGAATTGTTCATAAAAGAAGGATATATAGATTCAATGCAAAGTTATGGAAAAAATACAACTGACTTTGAAAAATTGCAGGATATGAGCATTGAAGGTGTAAAAAATACAATACAAGAAAAATTCAACAAAAATTATACTACAACAGATATGATTGAATATAACAAAATATATAATGCAGAAGTTATACATGGAGATCAAAAGTTTAATTTAGATGATGTTGCAAATAGAGATTTTATAACAAGAAAAATGCAAGAAATGATAAAGACTGCAACAATTAATAGATTGAAAAACAAGTCATTATCAGAACTAAGTGATGATGTGGTAACTAATGAAGTTGAAAAAGTTATAAGAGAAAATAATTTATCCTTAACAGTTTATGATGTTGAAGATGTTAAAAATTATACAGCTGAAACTGTAAGACATACAGTTGAAATGGAAGCTGCTGCAAGAAATGCAAAAGTTTCAGATATAATGACAGAACCAAATGACACAAGTGCAAAATATATAAATAACACTAAAGATCAAGTTTCATATAATAAAGTTGATTCAAGTATAGATAGAAATCAAAAATTAGTATATAAAGCGATAAATGTATCAGATGATGAACTTGCAAAAATGGATAAATTAAGAAAAACAGATATAGGAGATTTAACTTTAGGTGATGCAATAGATTTAAAACAAGATAGATTATTAAGTTATATTGAAGCAGATAAATATATGGAAAACTTAATGAATAATATTGAAGCACAACAAATTGCACAAACTGAAGAACAAATAGAATTTGCAAACAAATACTACAATGGAGAAAGCTTAGAAGGAATAAAGGCAATGCAAGGAACTTCTGCAACACATGGAGATATAGGAAGTGCATATGAAAATGAAATTGAGTATGCAAAAATTATAAATAAAGAGCTTAAAGATGCAGAAACTAAAGAAACTGAAAAGAATATATTAGCAGCATTTGATAATGATAAAGAAAAGGTAGAATATATTGTTAATAGAATGATAGACAGTGAATTTGTAGAGCAAAAAGATATAGAAAAATATTATAATATTGAAACAGATGAAAGTGCATTAAATACATTAGAAGAAATTATAAAACAAAATAAATTAAGATATAACTACTCTGAAAGAGGAGAAAAAAGTCGTAAAAACCCACTAAGTACAACTGAAAGCAATACAATGACAGATGACGAAATGGCAGATATATTACTATTATTAGAAGCTGAGACAAAGAAACATAAAGATGCAAAAAAAGAAGAAAAAGACAAAGCATTTAAAAAATCTTTAGGATTAGATAAAGACGAAGATGAAGAATAAGTAAAATAGGAGATAAAATGAAAATATTTGGTAAGGAGAAAAAAGATAGTTTAAAAGAGAAAAAACTTAAAAATATAATAAACATCAAGAATATAAAAACTATAAAAACTATTATGATAGTTTCTATCATAGTGGCTTCTTGCCTATTATTTTTAAATAATAGTTTAGCATCAACAGATGTAATGGATTTAAAGAAAGTATCTGCATTTAACATAGCTTCAAAAGCAATACAACTTATATTATATGTAATAAGATTTATATTTTTGATACTTGCAATTGCTGCATACACTTTAATATCAATAATATTTGCAGGTGAATTTGTAAGTGTAGATCAAATATTTTTTGGTAAGATTTCATTTTTAAATCTAGACTTTTTATTAAAAGCTCAAGGTGGAAAAATGAATATTACATATGCTGATACCATATCAAGAGTATATTGGATGATATTTTATCTAGTAATTGGTATACACTTTCTACTACTTATAATTGGATCAATACGATCAATGCTTGAAATGCAAACTGCAGATAAGAAAGCACAAAACAAGGAATTATTAACATCATGGTTAAAAGGCATGGTAATGTTATTTTCTGTAATATTTATAGCATTTACTATGTTATATGTAAATGATTATATTTGTAAGGCATTAGATACAGCACTTCAAAACGTAAAAGGATTATCAGGAAATTTCATATTAGATTTAGCCGCAAGAAGTATAAAAGGTATCGGATTAGATGCAAATATTGCATTTATGTTTGCGATAGCAAGTATGGTTATAACAAGTATAATGTTTTTCTATTATGTAAGAAGGGCAGTAAAAGTAGGATATTTGATAATGATAGCACCAATTGTATCGCTTACATATGTAACAGGTGGATTAAATGGTAAATCTAATGCATATGGAAAATGGATTAAAGAATACTCATCTAATATATTTATACAATTATTTCATATATTAATATATGTATCTTTGATATTACCTATGTCGTCACTTGGGCAAATAGAAAAAGAAACAAATATAATAAAATTTGTTCCAACATTATTATTAGTGTTTTTTGGATTAGGATTCATATATAATGCTGAAAAATTAATTAAAAAGTTATTCTCAGAACACATATCAAAAGCTGAAGATAGTAAGGCTTCTTTAGCTTCAGCATTAGCTGTAAAAGATTTAGCACAAAAAACTTATGGAGTAGCTAAAAAAGGAAAAGAAGAATTAGATAAAAACAGAACTGGAAATATTAAATTAAAAGATAGTGATGAAGATAATAAAAAAGCAGATGATGATAAAGAAAAAGAGACAAGTGTAAATACAAATGAAAGTACAGATGTAGAAACAAGTGATAATTTAAATACAAATACAAATGAAAATATTGATAGTGAAAATAACAATGATAATAATGAAATGGAAAATGTGCCAGAAGTTAATTCCAATATAATTGATTCACCAGATGAAGAAATTAATATTGATGATTTAGAAGATGCAGGAGTTAAGCTATCTACATTTGATAAAATTAAAATTGCTGCAAAAAGAAGTAGTGCAAAAAAATCTAAAAAGTTATCAGGAACTAAAAATATTAGAAATAAGAAAGAGAAAAAAGGAATTAAAAAGAGGCTTAAAGGTGCAGCAATATCTGTAGGTAAGTTAGGACTAAAAGTTGGAGGTGCATATACTGGTGCAATAATAGGACAGGCTGCAAATCAAGAAATGTTTGTAGGAGCAACAGTAGGAGCAATTTCAGGTTATACTGCTACTAATAAAGCCTTAGAATCTGCTTCAAATTACAGGGGCCTTACTGCAAAGCAAAAAAATGATAATTATAGAAATGCCTTAAGAGCTACTGCAAAAGAGCAAGTTAAAAATGTTGACAGAGCAGGACAAATAGGAACATATGATAAGAATGGAAAACTAAAAAGCTTCAACACTGATACTAGAACAGAAGAAGGAACTAGAAATGCTAGGGAATACTATAAAGAAATAATTAAAAAACAAAATACTATAGATAGTAAAACAGGATTAAGCAAATTAGATATGGAATATAAAAAAGCATATACTGAATATGTTAAAAATGTAGCAAGAGAAAGAAAAATTTCAGCAGAAGAAGCAGCAAAAGCTGCAGATCAATTGATAGACTATATATTAAGTGATAAGAAGTTAATAATTAAAGAATTAAATGAAAAAGAAAGAAACTTTGTAAAAGCTATTAACGATCAACAAATTGCAATGGATATGCAAGCATTTATGCGATATACAAAACCATTAGAAGATAATAAGAATGTTCAAATGCAAGAAAATGTGTTAACAGATGTTGAAGGAACTGATTTAGGAGCAGTTGAAGATATGATAACATTGTTAGGAGAAGCAAAAGAAGAAGTATCCGGAAAATTAGAGGAACTAGATGAAAAAAGCGATTCAGATACAAATATAAATACAAAAAACAATATTGATTTGAGATCAGAGATGGATAATGAATACAAAGAAGTAATGCCGAAAAAATTAAGAGACAATCCAAGATATAATTATACATATTATGATTACTTAGATGAAGAAGATGAAGAAAATAAAGATGAAAAAAATAAATAAAAAACAAAAAAATGAAGTAATAACAATTATCTTGTTGTATAATAAAATAAAGAAGAAAAGGATAGAAAAGTGAATAAGAAACAAAAAAAGAAAATACTAAAATTAATAATTTCAGTACTTTTAGTAGTAGCAACAATTATAATTAGTAATAATGTATCTTTTGCAGAAACAGAGCAAAATACAGGAAGTTCTACTTTTAATTTAGTAGAAAAGGGAATATTAGGTATATTAGGTGGACTTATTGGTATATTAGTTTCGCCAATTATAATTGTGGCTACAATTGTAGTAACAGCGGGATTTATGCTAGTCAGTGTATTTTCTACAGGAATATCTGATTTCCAAATATTAACACCAGCATCACTATTTTTTAATAAAATACCATTAACAAATCCAATGCTTTTTGTATCACCAGAAAAAGCAAGTGAAGCTGGATTATCAGAATTTGCATTAAATGTGTCAGAATGGTTTAGAATAATGATGTTAATAACTGTTGCAATATTATTTTTAATACTAATATATTTATCAATAAGAGCTATGTTGTCTAATAATGCATCTACAATTTCAGATATAAAAGAGATGCTTAAAAATTGGGGAATGAGTGTTGTTATACTTATGGTACTTGCAATAGTAATTGTAGGTGCAATATATTTAAATGATTCAATAATTTCTGCACTTTCAAATTCATTAGGAGAAATAGTAAATTTTGACAAAATTATTGGAGAGTTGTTCTTAAATACAATAGTATTCTTTTCTCCTATATTGCAGGTAACAAGTATAATACTTTTAGGAAAATTATTAATGCTTACAGTTGAATTCCTATTTGCATATATCAAAAGAATACTAAATATTGCATTTTTAATTATAATAGCACCACTTATTACAGTAACATATTCAGTAGATAAATTAGGAGATAAAAAAGCACAAGCATTTTCTACATGGAATAAAGAGTTTATGGGTAAAATTTTTATACAACCAGTACATGCAATACTATTTTATGTAACAATGTCAATTGTAAGTAGTATAGCAAATCCAGGAGCCTCAAATGGGCTTGCTGCAGAAATATTTGGAGATATAGGATTTAGTCTATTACATTTGATAGTTGCAATAATATCACTAGATTTTATTAAAGATATAGAAAAATTATTAATGGGAATGTTTGACTTAGGAAAAGGTACTAGTATAAAAGACGGATCAACAATAGCTAAAGCAATTTTAGGATCACAAGTAGTAAGCTATGTAGGTAAAAAAGTAGGTAAAAAAGCTGAAAGCTATGTAGGAGATCATATTAAATTTGGTAGATTAAAAAGAGATGAAACTCCATCTGCTAAACTTGAAGATAATTCAGATGAAGAAGCTGCTAGAAATAGTGATGCTCAATCACAAAAAAATTCTGAAGAAAATTCTGAAGTGTCAGCAGATGATATGAACTTAGAAGGTGTTGATACAGTAAATCCAGAAGATAAAACAGCAATTATTGAAAATGGTGAAAACAATGGTGGAGAGGGTGAAGGAGCAACTAATCCAGAATCAATTAAGGATATTGAACCACCAAAATTATCTAAAGAAAATAAAGCAAGTAGAGCACTTAAAAAAGCTACAGGTGCATATGCAAACCTATTTAGATCAGCATATAGAAATAAGTGGGCATTTGGTAGTATGATAGCAGGTTATGGAATTATGGGTGGAGCATCAGGTGCATTAACTGGATATGGAGTAGGTTCTTCTATAGATAAATATACAAATACAAGATCAGATTTTAAAAAGACTAGAAAAGAACAGTTACGTACATATAATTCTGGAGTAGATAAGGGAGCAGAAAAAGCAGCAAATCTTGCTTCTACATATTCTGCAATTACAGGACAAAATATGGATCCTGAAACAAAAGAAGGAAAGGCAGCATTAAGAGCATTCTTTAATACATTAAACCAAGCAGATAGTAAAGAAAACATATTACAGGATTTTGAAAAGTCGATTGCAGATTATAAGAAACACTTAATGGATGATAAGAACTATACATTGCTTGAAGCAAATACAGCTGCACAACAATTATTATCAGGATTACATAGTGGAACTGTAAATTTAAATACTTTAGACGACAAACAAAAAGCAGTAGCTGCAAGTTCTGTGTTAAAAGATGCAATGGAACAAAAAGAAGCATTTGAAAAAGAATTTGCACTAATTGAAGGTGATTATGGAGATGTTACAGATAGAGTATTTGAAGTAAGTGGTGATCCAGATTATAGAGAAATATTTAATAGATATAGATCAATTGCTCAAGTAAGAGCATTAGGCGCTGGAGCAAATAGTGCATCAAACCTATCTAGAAGAGAAAAGGAAATAGTAAGTAAGTTTAGAAAAAAGATAGATAATTTAACAGATGACAAAAAACAAGAATTAGAAAAATTAGAACAGGATGCAAAATCAAAAATAGAACAATATATTAATGAATTTGGATCTAAAGAAAATATTGAAAGAACTATAAAAGAAAGATATAAATATGGATATAGTTTAGAAGATGTTATTAAAGAACATGATGAAAAGCTAAATGGATATAATGAATCATTAAATAGATTAAATGAAAAACTAAATGAAAATTATAATGCTAATTTAGAGCCTGGTGAAGAAAAAGTAGAATTAAATGAAACAAAAGCATATACTGCACTTGAGGGATATAATGAAGCAAGAGTAGACAATAGCTTCAAAAATATAGTAAAAGATGAAGTGTTTGATAAGAAGCTAAAAGATGAAGCAAAAAAAGAGTATACAAAAGAAAGTAAAGAAGCTGTAGAACATATCAATAAGGCAATAGAACAATCTAGGAACGAAGATATAATTAAATCAAATAAAGATAAAGCGGAAAATACTAAGAAAATGTATAATGAATTATTTGGAAATGAAGAAAAGGCTAAGAAGACTATAGAAGAATTCACTAAAACTACTGGTAAAGATGCAAAAGAATTGCTAGATATAAAGGCAAAAATGGAAATAGAACTTGAAAAACAATTAGAAGAATATAAAAAAGAGATAGAAAAACTAAATGGTGTAACAGATGTAGATATTAAAAACTACAATAGATTAAATAAAAATGAAAATATAATTGATACTAAACAATTTGATAATGTATATAATAATCAAAAAGCAAAAGGATTAACTACAGGAAATTATGATAAGAAATATGCTGAAAACTTTAATAAGACAAATGCAAACACTAATTCAAATGGTGGTCCATTATCAGCAGATGAATTTATGAATATTAAAGAAAATAATATATTAAATAATGGTAATAGTAATAATAATAATTAATATTATAAATAAGGTAATAATATGGGAAATAATATAAATGATATAAATAATAGAATAAATGAAGCAATAGAAAAGAGAAATAATAAGTCAAAACAAAATGAAAAAAGCAGTAAGATATATATTACAATTTCTATCATTGCAATAATATTATTGTTAGCTTCAATTGCGATGTTGATATATAATTTAACAAAAAGTCATGATTTAAATGAGGAAAAAGTTTCATATTATACAGGAAATAAGCAAGATAAAGAAGTAGTTAAAAAAGTAAGAGATGAAGATGCATATAAGAGAATGAAGGTGTATTTAGGAAGAATAATTACTAAAATATCTGAAGGTGACTATAATTATGCATATAGTAGATTGTATTCTGAATTTAAGGAAAATAATTTTAAAACAGAAAAGTCGTTTGAGAATTATTGTAAAAGCTATTTTCCTAAAAATATAACATATAGGTATAAAAATTTTGACAAATTAGGTGATTACTATATTGCAGTTGTTGATATAATAAATTCAGAAACACCAGATGATGAAAAAAATAGAAAAGATATGTATTTTGTATTTAAAGAATATGATTTTGATGATTATGTATTTTCATTTTCAACTATAACATTAGATGAAGATATACAAATACAAGCAATAGAACATGAAAAATAATAATATATTAAAAAAAGAAAAAAGTAAAAAATACAAATTAAAAAAAGAAAAAAAGAAAAAACAACAGAAGAAAAAAACAAAATGAAATTTAAATAAGTAATAGGAGAAAAATATGAACATTTTTACAAATTTAAGAATGAAATTAAATAACCTTTTTAAAGAAAATGGTGGGTATATTTTAGTATATGCAGTAATCATATTTTTCTTACTAAATTTTAATCAATTATTTAAAAATTTAAATGTAAATACAAAACCTATAACTATAGGTTCAAATAATACTGCAATACTTGAAGGTGAAGAAACATTTCCTACTAAAATAACAGAAGAAGGTAAAAAGAAAATAGAAGAATTTTTAGAATATTGTAATAATAAGGAATATGATAAAGCATATGAAATGATATCTGATGATTGTAAAAATAATGAGTTTAAAAATAAGGAAGAAGCAATTGGATATATGATACGAATTTTTCCATATAATAGAAAATATGAAATACAGGCATATATGAAAAGACAAAATTATTATATATACCAAGTTAAGATTTTTGATGATTTCTTAAAAACTGGATTAACAAAGGCTAGATATGAATATGATGATGAAAAAATAACATTAGTAGATTCTAAAGAAGGATTGAAATTAAATATTAGGGGATATGTTAAAACTGAAAATGCAAATGGAATGTATGAAAACAATAATTTAAAAATAGAAGCTCTAAAAAGGCATTTTGGATTTATGAATGAAAGCTATACAATAAAAGTTACAAATAGAAGTGATAAAACTTTAATATTAAACGATTCAGGAAAAAATAAAAATGGGCAAATTTACTTGCATATAGGAGAAGATGTAAGAAAAATAGAAAATAATGATTCGATTATAATAGAACCATTTTCTACAAAAGAATATAAAATTGTATTTCCTAGATTATTTGACCCTGATAAAAGAGCAACAGATATAGAATTTACAGAAGTCAGATTTAGTAAAGATTATGATTTTGAAAATGAAAATTTTGATGAAAAATATTCTGTAAAATTATTATTAAATAACAAATAAGAAAAAAATAAAGAAAAAATAAAAAAAGTAAAGCAAAAAGAAGAAAAAAGCAAAAATCAAAAGAAAAAGTAAAACTAGAATAATAATTATAATATATAGATATGGAAGAAATTATGAATGATAACAAAAAAACATATTATGATATACTGGAAGTAAGCAGATATGCAACAGATGAAGTTATTAATAGAGCACATAAAGTATTAGTAAAAAGATATCATCCTGACGTTCAAAAAGATAGTGAATCTAGAAAAAAAGCGGCAGAAGAAATGGTTAAAGTTAATGAAGCATATGAAGTACTTTCAGATAAGGATAAAAAAGCAAAATATGATAAAAAGTTGGAATTAGAAGAGCAAAGAAAAAATATGCAAAATTCCAGTAATGGATATGGTGTATACAATACCAATAATAGAAGTTCTAAAAAAAATAACTCAAATATAAATAGAAACGCAGGACAAAATGTAAATAAAAGTATGGTAAATATACAAAATAATCAGGCAGAAGAAGAAATAGAAAGACAAAGAAGATTAATTGAAATGCAAGGAGACGCCATAAGGGAAAACATGCGTCAGCAATATTATAATCAATTAAGAAGTATGGGATACACAATTAAAGAACCATTTTCTTGGAAAAAAGCAAAAAGAATAGTTATATTGATTATTGCATTAATTGTTATTAATTTTTTGATATTTAATATTCCTTTTTTGGCTAATCTAATGTCTGACTTAGAATTTTCAAATCCAATACTTGCTATTTTTATTAGAATTCTAAGAGGAATATTTTTAATAAGAAAGGTTTAATATGGAAAAAGATAAAAATATAAAAGTGGATAAAAAAATAATTCTATATGCATTAATTGCATTAGTTGCTTTAATAATTGTTATAATAATATTTGTCTCAAGGCTAAAAAAGATAGGAGAACCTATAGATAAAAAAGATCCTAGCTATGCAGTTGAATCAAATATAAGCAAAACAGAAGAAGAAAAAGAAGAAAGAGCAAATAGATATGCAAGAAATGAATCAATTGAAAATAGAGGATTAGACAACTTGCCAAAATTGGAAGATATAAATTATAGTAGATATGCAAAATTACAATTTGCAAAACCTAATAAGCAAGAAGATATTGCTATATTTAAAATTAAAGATTATGATGGTGAAATTAAAGTTAAATTATTTAATAATTTAGCTCCAAATACTGTAAAAGAATTTGAAGAAGCAATACAAAAAGGATATTTTTTAAATAAACCAATAGCAATTGAAACATTTGCTGATTTAATTATACCTGCAAGAGATGAAGACGGTAATGGTATTTTTAAAACAGGAAACGAAGAAGAAATAAATTATTCACTAGTACCATACAAAGGTGCATTAGTTCAAAGGGTTCTAGATTATGAAAAACAAGGTGCAGGAAGATCATTTTCAGTAATAATGGATAATATGTTTGATAATAATGTAAATATAACAAGGAAAATGGCATTAAATTATACAATTAAAAAAGAGCTTAAAAATAGAGGTGGAAGATTAGAAAACACATATCTTAAAAGTATAATTTTTGGACAAATATATGAAGGTATGGATGTAGCAGAAAAGATATTAAAAGATCATTTAGAAGGCAATAATAGAACAGCAGATGGTCAAAAAGAAGTAATTATACAAGATGTACAACTAATAATAGCAGAAAATAATATGACAAATAATAATAGTACAAATAATATAGTAAGTAGTAAAAATGAAAATTAAAAAATAAAGCAAAAATAAAATATAAATATAAAATTAAATAATAGCTAGGAGATAAAGTATAACAATATGAGTTTAAAAAAAATTATTAAAAAAGTTTTAGAAAATATAATTAGAGGGATAATATTGCCACCATTACTTATTGAATTTGAAGGAAGTTATAATATCCCAAAAGATAAGCCATGTATTATATCAGGAAATCATGTATCAAGTTATGATGCAATTGCTCTTACCGGCTTAATGGGTGATGAGATTAGATTTATGGGGAAAAAAGAACTTGAAAATAAATGGCATAGTAAAATGGCTGCTAAAATATTTGATATTATATTAGTTGAGAGATCAAAGGCAGATGTATCTGCATTAAAAGAAGCATATAAGACATTAGATGAAAATAAAAAACTTGGTATATTCCCAGAAGGAACAAGAAATGGAATTATAAAAGGGGTCCCTCTTAAAGAAGGTCCAATCGTAATTTCAATTAAAAAGAACGTTCCTATAATTCCAGTTAGTATATCTGGAAAGATGAAAATGTTTTCTAAAAACAAAATAGTTATAGGTAAGCCAATATATTTTAAAAAAGAATTAAAAGAAGGTAAGAAAGTAAGAGATAAAGAAGAAATTGAAAGATTGAATGCAATATTATGGAAAAAAATTGTAGATGGTCTAGAAGAAAAAGATAGACAAAAATATTTAAAAGCATTTTCTGAAAATTATAATTTGAAATTAAATTAGTAAAAAAAGGATATATTATGATAATAGGAATAGATATAGGTGGAAGTCATATAGCAATAGGTGTTATAGTTAAAAAAAATAATGAATATATAATTAATGAAAAAATATCACAATATATTGGTGATATTTCTTTAAATGATAAGCAAAAATATATTGAAGAATTTTTACCTAAAGCAATTAAGGCAATACAAATCCAAAAAGAAGGAAAAATTGAAAAAATAGGTGTCGGCATTCCTGGCGAAGTTATTGATGGCGTAGTATACAATGCAGTAAATTTAGGCATACAAGAACTAAAAATTGAAAAAATACTACAAAAATTTACTAAAAATATAATTGTTAGAAATGACACAGTTTGCGCAGCACTTGCTGAAAAGGAAAGTGGTAAATTAGAAAAATATGATAATTGTATTTTTTTAGGAATAGGAACTGGTGTTGGATTAATTGTCTTTAATGAAAAGAATATTATAAAGCCTAGAGGAAAATATTTTTTAGATTATGGACATAGTATAATTGAACTAAATGGAAAGAATTGTAAGTGTGGTAAGAAGGGCTGCTTAGAACAATATATATCAATGAAAAGCTTAAAAAATATTTTGAAAAATAATTATGAATATGATTTGAAGCCAGAAGAAATAGTTAAAATAGAAGAAGAAAAAGATATTAAAAAATTAAAAGAAATAACAGAAGAATATATATCATATGTAGTTATTTCATTAGTTAATTTAATAGAATTATTTAAACCAGAAGCAATATGTTTAGGTGGGAGTTTTTCAAAACTTGAAGGAACATATATATTTAATGAAGTAATAAAAAGAGTTAATAGAGCAAAGCTTTTTACAAATTGCGAAAAGCCAGAGATTCTAGCAGCAAAACATAATAATGATGCTGGCATAATCGGTAGTGTTATTGATGAATAATCTAATTGTTAAAAATACTTAAAATTAATTTAACAATAATATAAAAATTTGCTTTTATAAAATTTCTATCATAGAATTAAAATTAATAGATAGTTTAAAAAACTTTCTAGAAAAAATTTACATTGGAGGATAGAATATGAAGAAAAAATATTCAAAAGTATTAGTATTATTACTAGTATTAGCAGTAGCATTTAGTATAACTGTAGGTAATGTATTTGCTACAACAGAACCAGCACCAGGAACTGGAACAGAAGCTGGTGGAACTGAAGAAGGTGGAAATAAACCACAACCAGAACCACAACCAGAACCACAACCTGAACCACAACCTGAGCCACAACCTGAGCCACAACCTGAGCCACAACCTGAACCACAACCAGAACCACAACCTGAGCCACAACCAGAGCCACAACCAGAACCACAACCAGAACCACAACAAAAA
>CABTXJ010000004.1 GCA_902488785.1 uncultured Eubacteriales bacterium
CAGACGTGTGCTCTTCCGATCTATCTCTAACTTTTTGTGTATTTGCATCATTTCCATCTAACATATTAAAGTCTGAAATCACAGAATTTTTTATTTGTGAAATAATATTTTTTTTCTTATCTTCTACTAAAATTTCATTTCTATTTTCTTCAATATTTAAAAATATTATTTTATACAAAAATTGAAGAATTTCTTCATTAAATTCTTCAATTTGGCTAGAATAAAACAAATAGGCATGTCCCCACTGTCTAGTACTTATTTGCTTATTTAAATATTCATTTAATTCTTTTTTATTCATTCATTTTCCTTTTTATATTTATTTTTCCGAATGTATTAAATGGATATACACTAATTAATATCTTACCTTCCATCTTTTCTATTGGAATACACCCTAAAACCCTGCAATCCGTACTCCTAGAGCGGTTATCTCCCATCATAAATAGGTAACCTTCTGGCACTACAAAATCATTTAGTACATCTGAATGTGTTTCAAGCCCTTCTGGTAAATATTCTTCTTCTAACTCTTTTTCGTTTACGAATACTTTACCATCTTTTATTTGAACTCTATCACCTTCAACTGCTATAACTCTTTTAATTAAACTTATTTTACCAAACTCTAAAAAATTATATATGAAACTATTAAATATATCTTTATTATCATAGTATACAGCTTTAGGATTACTATTGCTAATATATACATCATCATGTACTGGTGATTCAAATGTTACTATATCACCCTTTTTATATTTACCATTAAATGTTCTAATTGTTCTATCAAGCCATAATTTTTGCTCATTTTTTAAAGTTGGGTACATTGATTCTTGTTGAACTGTTGTAAATGTTCCTAAAAAATATTTAATTAAAAAGGCTATAACTAGTGCTATTATAATGCAGAAAACCCAATCTAGAATTTCTTTTAATACTTTATTATCATTAATTGATTTTTCTGATGCCTCTTCTAATTTTTCATTAGTTTCATCTTTTATATATTCATATTTTATTTCACTATTTTCTTCATTATTCTTCATTGTACTACCCATTATTTATTATTATTTTCTTCAAATATTATTTTAGTTTTTTCACCTAGTTCATCTTGAAATTCTCTGCCTATATCTTCAAATGAAACCTCTGCGTCTATTTTTTTCTCTTCTATGCCATCTTTTTGTTCATTTAATTCTACAATCTTATTTATCATTCCATTTAAGTTTATTCTGGCTTCTTGTGTTTTTTGCTTTTGCTTTAAATCGATTTTAGTTTTTAAATTCCTTTTTTTATAATTATATATTATATCATCTAATTCATTATGTATAGAATCATTTTGAACCCCAAACATCATATTAGAAATTTTCTCATTTAATTTATCTTTTTCTTTTTGCTTATTAGATATTAAATTGTATAATTCTATATTACTTTCACTTTTATCTTTTTCACTTTTTAATTCATCTATTTTACTTTCATCTATATTATCTTCATTTAATTGTATTTCAAACTTATTATTATTTCTAATTTCACTTAATATTGTTGAAACATTATTACTTTTATCTTCTTTTGCATTTCCTTTATTCTTTATTTCTTGCTCTTCTTTTGATTTAATAATTATATTGTCTTTAGGAACAACATCTCTTCTTTTTTGTATTTTTTTCTTCTTTTTTCTTTTGTTTTTAAGATTATTTTTTAAATCTTCAGTATTTTGCTCTAATATACTACTTTCTACAAACTTATGATTTTTCAAAATATCTTCATTTAAATAATTTGTACTTTCATCAATTTTTTCATTTTTATTTATTTTTTTCCCTTTTTCAATTTCTTCAAAACCGGCAACTTTTTTTTGCCTTTTTAGCTCTTTCATTTCTTCTAAAGTATATTTTTTTTCTTCTTTAGACATTTTATATATTTTTACCGCAAAAATTATTAAAAATATAAAAATGATAAACATCAAAACTTTTATTAGATAATTATCTATAAAAACATTGATATCAAATGTTGCATATACACAATGGAATAATAAATTGTGCATAACTATTATTAAATTTGATATTAAAATCTTAAAAATATTTTTTAATCTTTTTTCTTTACTACTAATTCTATTTACTTTTCTTATTTTCTTTTCATTAATTAATTTCATAAATATATACTTATCCTTTGTATACAATCTTACTTTATTTTTCGTTGTTATTTTCTTTATTATCCTTGTTATTTTTACTTGTAGGGAATCTTAATACAACCTCTGTACCTTTTCCTAATTCACTTATTATATCTACGCTTCCTTTATTTTGGTTTGTAATTTCTTTTACTATTGAAAGCCCTAATCCGCTTCCGCCTGTTTTTCTTACCCTTGATGAATCTACTCTATAAAATCTTTCAAAAACTTTCTTTAAGTCTTCTTTTGAAATTCCTATACCATTATCTTTAACTTTTATATATGTATCTCTAAATAAAAATCCTACGTATATTTGAACATTTCCACCTTCGCTTGTATATTTTATAGCGTTTACTATAATATTTGTAATTACTCTTTCTATTCCTACAGGATCTGCATATATTTCTGGTACATCTGAAGTAATAAAACATGTCATAGTAATATCTTTCTTTTCAGCTTCTGGCTCTAAATCTTCTACTATTCTTTTAACCAATTCAGTCACTTGAAAAACTTCTCTTTTGTCTTCGCTTAATGTATTATCATATCTTGATAATGTAAGAAGATCTTGTACTAATTCAGACATTCTTTTTGCTTCTCTATCAATCTTACTTACAAAATACTTGCAATCTTCTAGTCGTATATCATCACTTTCAAGTATTGTATCAGAGTATCCAATTATTGAAGTAATCGGTGTTTTAAGCTCATGTGATACATCTGCTACGAATTGTTTTCTCATCTCATCTAATTTAACTTGTTTAGTTATTTCTTGAAGTACAATTACTATTCCATCTGCTGTATCTTCACTTGTTTTCATTACTGCAGCTAATATGTTATATATCTTATTCTTTATTTCAATATGTTCTTTTATACCAGTAATATCTTCCATATATATTATTTTTTCAAGGTCTGTATCTATTCCTAGTTTCTTACAAACTTTTACAAAATTATCCTTTTCGCTAATATCTAAAGCATTTTTTGCCTCAGGGTTTAAGTGCGTTATTTTTCCATGTATATCAAATGATATAACACCGTCTTGAAGGTGTTGTATAATTGTGTTTATCTCATTTGTCTTTTTAGTTTGTTCATTTAAATGTTCTTTAATATCTGCATTCATTCCTGTAAACATATCCAAAAGTTCATCCATTTGATCCCTATTTTGGTCTGCAGCAAGTGGCTTTTTATCTAAATCTTCACCTTTTATTATTGCTTGTGCACTTTTTACAAGCTCCTCACTTGGTGCAATCACTAATTTAGATAACACTTTACTAATTAACATTGAAATACTAATAAAAAGGAATGACAATATAAGATATGTTATTTTCATATTTTGCATATCTTTAATTATCATCATTCTTTGTTCATTTCCTAATAATTCTGCTGATTTTAAATATATATTACTTTGAGTATATATAAATGCTCCTATTATAGTTAACAAAAGTATTGTATATATAATTACTGTCGCAGCAATTAACCTTTGAATCTTTTTAAGCATATATTAACCCCTATAATATTGTTTTATCTTTATCTTGATCTTTTAAGTAGTATCCTACTCCTCTTTTAGTTATTAAAAATTCTGGGCTTCCTTTTCTTTTTTCAATTTTATCTCTAAGTCTTGCAACTGTTACGTCTATAGTTCTTATTTCACCTATATAATCGCCATATCCCCATACTTTTTTAAGCAAGTCTTCTCTTGATACCACATTACCTGGTTGCATTGCTAAGTATTTTAATACATCAAATTCTTTCTTAGTTAAATCTACTTTATTTCCACGTATAAATACTTCTCTTCTTCTTGAATCTATTTTTAATTCACCAATTTGTATTATTTCATATTGATCATCTACTGTTAAAGCTTTCATAGTATTTTCTCTTTTTCTAAGATGTGCTTTAACTCTTGCTATTACTTCTCTTACTTGGAAAGGTTTTGTTATATAATCATCTGCTCCTATTTCAAGCCCAATTATCTTATCTGTTTCTTCGCCTTTTGCAGATATCATAAGTATTGGTATATCTTTCATATTTAGATTATATCTTATTTCTTTACATACAGTTATTCCATCTTTTTTTGGTAACATTACGTCTAATAATACCAAAGCTGGCTTAACTTCTTCACATACTTCAACAGCTTCTTCTCCATCAACTGCCTCTACAACTATAAAATTTTCTCTTTCTAAGTTGTATGTTAGTATTTCTCTTATTGATTCTTCATCATCTACAACCAGTATAACTTTGTTATTGATCCCTTCTTCACTCATTTGAAGCCTCCTTTTAAAATAATTTAGAATTTTAATTTTTAACATTTTTAAATTTTAAAATTATACTATGTATATATTATATTAAAATTTACTACATATCAAGTATAAAAGCTTTTTAAGTTTTCATTTTTCTATTCTTCTCTTCTATCAATAAAATATGAACTTCCTTGTATCTTTTTAGCACTCTTTTTAACCTGTGCTCCAGCTTCTCCTACTTCTAATATATTTTTAAATTTTTCTTTTGTAACTTCTACTATTCCAATACTTACTGAGGTTATAGGTGATTGTTCTATTATTCCTTTTCTATTTGGTACTTCTAAATATCCTTTTTCTAAATCTTCCTTATTAAAAAAGCCACTTATTCCACTTTCAAAATCATATATTATGGATTTTGCTATTTTTTTAACGTCTCCTTCTGTTATCATTGCTATAAAATCATCACCACCAATATGTCCTACAAATCCTCCCTTGGCTTTATTCTTACACATTATATTTTCATAAATTATTTTAGCAGTATATTTTATTATTTCATCACCTTTTGAAAATCCATAAACATCATTGTATGATTTGAAATTATCAAGATCTATATACATCATTATATATTTACCTTTATTTAGTCTTTTTTTCATCTCTGTCTGAATCTGAATATTTCCTGGAAGGCCTGTAAGTGGACTTGCTTTTCTATTTAATTTTAATAGTGTAAACATATTTTTAATTATACTATATAGATAGTCATGATCTATCGGTGTTCTAATATAATATAATATATCTGATTTCAATAATTGTAATCTATGTTTTTTTGAAGAGTTTTTAGATATCACAATTATTGGTGTAATGTAATTACTTTCATCATTTTTAATATCACTAACTATTTTTGAAATGTCTTTAGATAATCTTTCCTCATTTATTATAATTAAACTTGGAATTTTATTTAACATTTCATCTAAATCAGAACTATTATATCTATTTATGACATAATCATTCATTCTATCTTCTATAGCTTCTTTTAATTCAATTAATAGTTTAAAATTTCCATCATCAATTAATGCTATTTCTTCTTTCATATTTTTCCATTCTTAATTATCTTTTGTATTTTATATTTTAACTATTTCTTTAGTTATTTTGCATATTAGGCTGAGTAGGTTGTGGTTGTGTCGGTTGATTTGTCATGTTTGGATATTGTATGTTTGCTGTTCCATAATTTTGATTTTGCATATTTTGATTTGTATTTACCATATTAGTATTTGATGGTATAGCAAATGGTGTTGAATTAGCACCTGGTGTTCTTATCGCCTTACTAGAAAATATATTACTTTCAAATCCTTCTACTGATGTTGCTTTTACTTTAATAGTATTTTCTCCTACAGCAAGTTCTTGTGTTAACTCAACATCTTTGTTATTAGGATCATTTTGTTCATATGTTTTAATATATCCTTGTCCATTTAATGCATATTCAACTTTTGCTATTCCAACATTATGTTTTACTTTTATAATAAGTTTTGTAGTATCACTTGTTTGTTCAACTTTAACTTCTGGCCTTGCAACACCTTTTATTTCTCTTTCTTCTTTTGTTACATTACCAGCAAGATCTACTGCAATTACCTGCAATGTTTCAGTTCCTTCTTTTGCTGTAACCTGAAATTTTATTTCACCTGGTTCATCTTTTTTAGCAGGATATATTGCTTTTTTATCATTTCCCATTTGTGAAGTTGCTTCTTTAAGTCCTACATCATCTTTTACAACCACTTCAATTATTGCACCTTTATTAGTTATTGTAATTTCAGGTTTATTTATATCTTTTCCAGTCTTACTTTCAAAAGTTTTTTCAGCAGTTTGTGTGTTACCTTGATCATCTATTACACTAACCTTAATCATATTGCTTCCTATAGGCATTTCAATTCCTCTTTCACTAATTTCTCGTCTGCCTTTTCCATCAATTTGTTTTTCCTGATCTGTTTTTCCATTCCAAGAATACACAATTTTGTCTACAGGGTTAATTGAACTAATATTAAGTGCAACTTTGCTATTTTCTTCTTCCATTATAGTTATTTGAATTTTTTCTTTTAATGCTGCTAAATTCTTACTTTTTTCTGAATTTTTTCTAATTGTAATTATTGCTATTCCTGCAGCTATTACAGCAACTACTATTAAAATTATGGCAATAACCTTTTTTACAACAGTATTTCCGTTATTTTTACTTTGTATATTTGGCATAAATTGTTCAATTGAATCATATGAATCATTCATTTCATTTGTTCTATTCATATCTGAATTATAATTACTATTAAAATCCGAATTAAAACTTGAGTCATTATTATACTTAGATCCAACATTCATATTATTATAATTTGAATAACTATTTAAATTTTCATTCAAATTAGCATTTTCAAATTCAAACTCATTATTTAAATGTTCTTTTTCTGGAGATATAATAATATTTTCTTTACTACAGTTATTATTACTATTATTTGCATTATTACTGTTTATATTATTGTCATTTATATTTTTTCTATCTTTTCTATCTTCTCTTACATTAGGATCTGAATTAACTTTAGTCTTATTTATTTCTTTTTTTTCTTTATTTTCATTATTCCCAAAATCTAAAATTTGGTTCATATTTTCCCCTTAATTTTTTAAAATTTATATATATTTACACTATAACATAAATTAAATATTAAGTTAACAATTAAAATAATTAGAAACATAATTTTAAAAACTATTTTAAAAGCATAAACTTATATATGAACTCAAAATAAAAAAGTAGGCTTTACCTACTTTTTACTCTAAAACTATTTTCTATTTTTCTTCTTTGCAGCTTCAGATTTTTTCTTTCTTTTTACGCTTGGTTTTTCATATGCTTCTCTTTTTCTAACTTCTTGGATTACTCCATTTCTAGCTGTTTGTCTTTTAAACTTTTTTATAGCATCTTCCAAATTTCCATTAACTACTTTTATTTCTGGCATATATATCACCTCCTCCTGAAGCCTCATAAATTATGTAATATATTATATAATCTCCTTTTGTTTTTGTCAATACTATTTTTCTATGGTTTGTGCATATTTTTCTAATCCATATGATAATACTATTCCAATTAATATAGTTATTGCAGAATATATCCACATTTTTTTTGTAATTGGCATTACATTTGGCATTACCATAGGTATTGATCCTAAAACAAATCCAATTATTCCTGAATAAGTCGTAATATAATAATTTTCTAGTAAATATTTAATTATCTTAGTTGCAACTATTATTCCAACTATTATACCTATTGCAAATGGTATAATAAAAGCTAAATTAAAAGATGATATGCTTTTTGTCATAAGTTCATAATATCCTAAAATAACTACAATCATTGATCCAGATATTCCTGGGATCACCATTGAAAATGCTGCAATTGCACCTATTAAAAATATTATTATTTTTTGCATAAAGCTTATATTTTCTAACTTAATTGCAGGTATTACTATTCCTTTTGTTTTTAAAATATATATTGTAACTATAATTATTAATGTAATTAAAAATGGTAGAATATACCTTATTTTACTTACTTTTCCTTCTTCATTTATCTTTTCTTTCTTACCAGGTTTTGCTCTTTTTAATTCTTTTATTAAAAATGGTATTCCACCTATTATTAATCCTACAAACGCAAAATTTCTTAACATTTGTGCAGTTTCAGACATTCCTGAAAAGATTTTTGATAGTATATATACTGAAATAGCAAGTGATACAAATATTGGTATCAAAAAATTCTTTTCTCTTTTCCATATATTTGCAAAGAATTGTCCTATTGATTTTAATATTCCTTTTCCCTTTTTAATTTTGAATAAATTTTTCAATTCATTTATACAATATGAAAGTTCTTCAATAAACTTATCATAGACGCCAAGCATTACAACCATCGTTCCTCCGCTGACTCCTGGTATTATATTTGCAACGCCCATTATTATTCCAATTATTACATTTTGTATTAGTCTCATTTTTTCCTCTTTTTATTTTCTTTTATATTTTTTTATTTTTGTTTTAAATTTTACTGTTTATAGCTTTTATTGTATATATCTTTATAGCTTCCTAATTTTATTTTTGTCTTCTTTCTCGTAATATTAATTATTTTTCTTTCTTTAACTTTTTTATTTAATAAGTCATATATTATTATCAAAATTACTCTCATAATTGGTACTGATAAGAAAATTCCTAGTGGTCCAAAATAATTTGTAGCAATTACAAGTGCCATTATACTTACAATTGGGCTAGTTTCTAATGACCTACCAACTAAATATGGATTTATTATATTTGCGTCTATCTGCTGTATAATTGTTGTAACTATTGCCATTATAAAGGCAAATTTAAATCCTCCAGTAAATATTGTTATTATTATTGCAAGTCCTACTCCTATTATTGCAAAATATGGTATTAAATTTGATATTCCAATTAATATTGCAAGTGGTATTGCGTATTTAACTTTTAATATGCTAAATGCAATTGACATTAATGTTGAAATAACTAATGCATCTAATAATTGTGCTGTAACATATTTAAATACCATGTAGTTTGTTAATTTTATATAATCAAATGCTTTTTTTGTAAATCTTTTTCCAAAACATGCAAAACTAAATTTTGCCATTATTTCTTTCAATTCATCTCTATTTAATAATACATGAATTGATAAAACTGTAACTAGTAATAATCCGATTATACTCTTAGCAAAGCCTACTGCTTGTGATATACTTTTAAATATATTTTCAGCAGAAAATTTTGATGATAACGCACTATATATATTTATTTTTTGTAATTCTTCAATTTTTGCTACAATATCTATTTTATATCCAAATACTATTAAAGGATTTTGCATAAAATAATTTTTAGCACTTTCTAAATATTCTGGAATATTATATATCAATTCTCTTATGTTTTTTATAGCAAATGGTATAAGCCACCTTATTGTTATAGCAAGTAATATAAAAAATACTAAATATACAATAGTAACACTATAACCTCTTGAATGTTCTCTGATTTTTTTTATTTTAGATTTTTCTAATTTCTTTTCTAATTCTCTTGAAGGTATATATAATAGATAAGCTACTGCTATACTTGCCCAAAATGGTGATAAAACTTTCATAAAGTCTTTTAACCAATTAAATATATTACTATTTCCTAAAATAATCCTGTATGCGAGCATTATACATACTGAAAGTATAAAAATCCTTGAATATATATCTTTCTTTTTTCTTTTTTCCATATTTTCCTCACTAAAATTCTAATTCTAGTCCTACTGGGCAATGATCGCTTCCAAATATATTGTCAAAAATATAAGCATCTTTAAGATTATCTTCAAGTTCATCGCTTACAATAAAATAATCTATTCTCCATCCAACATTTTTTTCTCTAGCTTTTCCAAAATATGACCACCAAGAATATTTCTCTTTTTCTGGATAAAAATACCTATATGTATCTATATATTTTAAGTTTAATAAGTTCTCTAGTTCTCTTCTTTCTTCATCAGTAAATCCAGCACTTCCTCTATTTGCTTTATCATTTTTTACATCTAACTCTTTATGTGCAACATTTAAATCACCACATAATATAATAGGTTTTCTTTTTCTTAGTTCTTGTAAATATTTTCTAAATTCTATTTCCCATATCACCCTATATTCCAATCTTTCTAATTCTCTTTTTGAATTTGGGGTATATACATTTACTAAATAAAAGCTATCATATTCTAAAGTAAGAACTCTTCCTTCATTATCATGTTCTTCAATACCTATGCCTCTGGTTACAGATATTGGTTCTTTCTTTGTCCATACTGCAGTTCCAGAATAGCCTTTTCTTTCGGCACTATTTAAATATACATGATAACCTTCTTTTGTTAAATCTAATTGTCCTTCTTGCATTTTTGTCTCTTGTATGCAAAATATATCTGCATTAACATCATCAAAAAATTCATTAAATCCTTTTCGATATGCTGCTCTTATTCCATTTACATTCCAAGATATTAATTTCATTTTACTCTCCATTTCTATATTCTATTTCATTTTACTTGATTTAGTAATAATATTCAAGAATTATTTTATTTATTACTTTTATTTTTATCACTTCTATTTATTTTTAAACAAATAGAAAAGCAAATAAAAAACAAAGGATCTATCCTTTGCTTTTGTCAGTAATTCCTCCTTAATTTATTTATTTTATCTTAATATTATCTTTATTGTTTTTTTATATTTCTTCTTATTTTATACTTGTTATTATTTTATTAATTTTATATGTCAAATTAATTTTGATTTAACATACTTTTCTATTGTTTAAAATATTCTTATGGTACTTCATTTTTACTGTTTTTGTTCCGACATATCCTTCTATACCATCTAGCCTAACTTCATATTCATTTAAATTATGGCTTTTCTTAAACCATTCCATTTCTTCTACTATATTTGTTTTCATATAGTTTTTCTCCATACTAATCACATTTTCTACAAAATCTGATGTTTTCTTTATTATTAGTATAATAAATACTAATTGCTTATTTTTTTCATCTAAGCATACAAAATCTATTATTCTATTTCTAGTTATATAATCATATGCAACTATTTTGTAGCCTAGCTTTTTTATTTTTTTCTTAACAGCAAGCTTAAGCATGGCTTGTTTTAATCTTTCATATTTTGTCATATTCTTTTCTACTGACATTTATATTATAACATATTTTTTGCATTATGTTAACACTTTTTGCGTTTTTTATTAATTTAAATCAATAATATCATAATTTTCAGCTTCTTCTTTTGCAATTTCAATTATTTCATCTAATTTATTATATGAATCTGTTCCTAAATTTTCTCTTTCTATTTCTTTTCCGTCTTTTCTTATAATTCTAAATACATCAACTTTCAATCCATCTTTTCCTTTTTGAATGATATTTTTCTTTCCTTTTTCTATATTAGAATTATATCTATATTCTGTTTTTGCTTTTAAATTATCATATTCTCTTGTTTTAATTTGAACACTATATCCTTCATCAGTACCTAAAAATTGTACTTTTAAATTTTTTCCATCAAATTTTGTTATTATTTTTATTGGATTACTTAAAGTATTTTTAAATTTTAGATCTAAGTTTCCCATAGATATTGCTGAATCTAAACCAGAAGGTACATATCCTGGATTAAACATATGATTTGACCTTTCTATTATTTGCATATTTGAATAAAGTGCAACATAGTATAGTCCAGAAGATACAAAACATATGCCTCCACCTAAACCTCTAGTTTCCTTACCATTTTCATAAACTGGACCATCTTGATATCCTTTTTCTCTTGTCCTATTTCCTAAAACATTGTTATATGAAAAGATTTCACCTGGTCTTAATATATATTCATTCACACAATATGAAGCAATGCTTATATTTTTAATTGCTCCTTTATCATCAGGATCACTAACAGTAATTGTTTTTTCATATAATACATTTTTAAATTCATTTTTTTTCACCACAAGCTTCTCCTGTAATTCTTTTAATGTCATTTTTGGTTTAATAATATTGTACTTAATTATTATTTTTTCAGAAGCATTATTATATTCTTCTTTTATTTCATCTAAGCTTTTTTCAAACTTAATTCCATATTCTTCTTTTATAAAACCATTTTGTCTATCTAGATATGCATTTTTTGGTTCCCTAGTTATATCATTATACATTTTATCTATATCTATACCTGGAGTTATAGTATTACTTACATTTAATTTTTCAATTTGATCAAAATTATTACTTCTAAATTTTTTTAACACTTTTTCTTTATATTCTTTTTCGTCTAAAAATATTTTTTGGATATTCTTATTTAGTATAACCTCTTTCTTATCTGGATTAATAATATATTCATTGGTTTCATTATTAAATACTGAGTTTGCTTCTACGTATGCATTTTTTAATTTTTCATTATCATAATCCATATATACCATAGCATTTTCTATTTTATCATTGCTATTATTTTTATTTTTGTTTTTTAATAATTTTTCTTCAATTCTATCTAACTGGTCTAAGGTTTTTGGTATATCATAACTAATTCCAATATCACTTCCTTTTATTCTTTGCTGATAACCTCCATAATTAAATATTGCGTCTTCATTTTTTCTTTTTTCATATCTTTCATATAATAGGTCTTCTAGTTCTTTTCTTGAGTAATTTGAAACCGTTATTCCTTCTAAGCTTATGTTTTTACTGTATTTTTCATTTTTCTTTTTTTTAGGCATCGTAAAATAGAAAATAGATGCTAAAACAATTATACACAAAATTGAAGCAAGAACAATTATTATATTTTGTTTGGTATTTTCGTCTATTAAATTTTTATTATTAAATAATTGATCATTCCCCTTTCTAGGTGATATTCCTATTGCCATAGCATCTTCTCCTTATTTTATTTTAATATCCAAGTTCTTGTGCTTTTTCTAATAATTCTGTCCAATATTTTACTACTTTATCTTCCCACTGCTCTGAAGAGTTAGCTACTCTCTCACAATATGTTGGTCCAATTTCTCTTACAGTGTATTTTCCAACTTGCCAATAATAAGAACCCTTAGATATAAGCTCTCCAAATTTTGTAACTGCATCCTTTAAAGAACTATATTTTGCCCATCCATTATTACCATCTTTTATACTAAATATATTATTAGTTGACTTATCAATTGCTGCCCAAGCAGTTCCACCACTACTTTCAACAATACTTACACATATTGTAAAAAATGCATTAACTCCTGTTTCTTTTTGAGCTTCTAAAAACGCTTCTGGATCTTTAACAAATGCAACTTCTGGGTCTGTATATTTTGTAGCTATTATTTCTTTTAATATATCTACTGAAGATGGATCTTCTGGATCCAAACAATTTTTAACATCGTCTAGTTCTAATTCTCCTCCATATCCTCTTGTATCATAATCATCGGCTATTTCAATTTCAAATCCGCCGCTGCCTTTGTTTTTTTGCATGTATTCTGGTAATCTATCTACTATAGAATTATCAGTGTCTATCATTGTCATTCTAACAAAAGGTGCATCTCCTATATCTCCCAATTCTAATTGGTTTTTAGCTTCACTACTTGCATAATGTTTTTTCTTTGCTAGTTTATTTAAACCTCCAAATTTCTTTTTTTCTTCTTCGGTTTGATTTGCTTCTATTTCTTTTTCTTCTTCTCTTTCTTTTTCCTTTTGTTTCTTTTTACCTTCTTTAATTTTTTCAGTATCCATTATTGGCTTAGCAATAACAGTTCCTTCTTTAACATAATCCCCTTCTTTTTCAGGCGCTTCTTTTTTCAATTTTTCAGAATTCTCAACTTTTTCTTGTTCTTTTTTAGTTGATAATTTTGATATTAATTTCTTAGGTATTTGTCTTTTGTATTTTCCTTTTTCTTCTGTGCTCACCTGCTCTACATTATATATTCTTATTTTATATCCTTCAATTGTACCTTTATATTCTGTTTCATAAAATTCTTTATATCCTTCTGGTACTGAAGCTAAATCATCTTTAGTTAAAGCAGTTACTTCAACACAGTTTTCTTCAGGCATATACTTAATTTTACCTGTTACTGGAGATAATATAAAATCATCTTCCTTATATCCTTTTCCATATCTTGCTTGTATTTTCTTTATTACTGGATCATTTTTAGCTGCCTTTTTATCTTCTTGTTCTTTCTTTTTAGCTTCCTCACTATCCTTATTTTCATTTTTTTCTTGTTCTTTTTTAGTTTGTGATTCTTGAGCTGCTTTTTTAAATTCTTCTAATTTCTTTTTTTCTTCATCTGTTTTAGCATTTGATATTTTATTATCTATATCTTTAAGTTCATTTTCTATTTGGCTCTTTGTTCCATATTTTTCTATTAGCTTTTGTTTATTTGAGATAAAGTCTACTTTTGCTTTTTCATACTCTTCTTCTAATGTTGCTAGTTCGCCATATAATTTATCTCTTGCATCATCATCTTTTTCTTTATATGCTGCTCTTTTTTTATTTTCAATTTGTATTTTCTTATTATCAAGTCCAGCTTGTTCCTGTGATAATGCCTCTGTATAATATAAGCTTTTAACCGCTTCTTCTGATAAAAATCTTATTCCATGTTCTGTTTCATCTTTTGAAGCAAATCCTGATGGGAAACTTTTACCAGCCGCCATCTTTTTAAATACCCATTGTATTACAGGTCTTATAGGATCTCTTAATTTATCCCTATTATATCCAAGTTCAACTAGAAGTTCCTTAATATCTTTATATATATACTCTGAATCAATATCTCCTGATCTTCTTAAAGTATCTGCAACTTCTGGTAGTACAACTTTTGGATCTATCTTCTTTTTATATTTAGATTCATAGCTATCTGAAACTTTTCCATATTGTTTTATCTCTGCTTTTCTATCCTTGTTTATTGCATTTGCTGTTTCTTCAGTTCCATCATATATATACCATTTTTGTTTAAATATATCTAATAGTCTTTGATTTGTCATTCCTCTTCTTGCATCCTGGTATTGTTTAACTGGTTCTGCTTTTGATGTTAATTCTACATATAAGTTATCTTGTAATAAATTTAATGCATCTTCTAATTCATTTTTCTCTGCTTCACTGCTTTCTTTTAATACTTTTTCAAAAATTTCTTTTGTAACTTTTTCACTTTTTATAACTTTTTCTTCGCCTTTTAAATTATTTGGATCTGATTCATCTTCTTCTGTTTCTGGATCATCATATACACTCCAATTAGATTCTGCTTCTTGAACTTCTGCTTTTCTTTTTTTATTTGAATCTTTATCCACATTTCCTTTCATTTTTGTCCACAACTCACCAGTTTTAATTAAATAATCTGTGTCATATTTCAAATACTTTGTTCCTTTTGGCATTTCGAAATATACATCTCTAAACCAATGGTCTACAACATCTTTCATTCTTAGAAAATATACATATTCTTTTGAATCTGTAGAACCTGTTAAAGCACCTTTAATTTTAGAAATAATACTCTTTCCAAATTTTTTATCAATAAGTTCCATAGCATCACCATAATCATCTCCAACGTAATTTCTTACATCATCACTATTATAGTATTCGCCTTCTTTTATATTTTCTACATCTCTTGGTTTGAAAGTTGCATTAACTTCTTGTGGTGTAACTTTTTTATAATTCAGTGTTTTTTTCATATAGTATATTTTATCATTATTAGTTTCTGGAACTTTCGCTCTTACTCTTTTATAATTTATAATTTCTCTAAAAACATTACTATTACCTGCTCTTGCTCTAAATCCCATTTCCTTTTCTTGCTGCGGTGTAAGCTCTCTTATATCTTCTTCTGTGTATTCTCCTGGATTTGCTATGATATTTCCAGAGACAAATTTTAATCGTCTATTTGCTTTATGTTCTTGTCCTATCAAATTCATTTTAGTTTTTCTATATTTACCATTTTCAAACTTTGTACCTTTTATAAGTTCAATAATTAAATCTGGTGCCATTGTTGAATCATGTAATGCATATATATAATTTATTGGTATTCCATATCTTCCAGCCCAACCTTCTAGATTATATGCCAGCGTAATATTATTTGCTGTACCCTTATTTCTTATTGTTAAAACTTTTTTATCCAAATCTACTTCTATTTTTGGAGGTACAAATTCATTTTTTAAGTTTCTAAATATATTTGTGCTTTGTATGTCAATAAATATCATACCTGGAAATGATTCAGCTCCATCATCGAACATTACACCTTTTACTACAAAATCTGCTATAAATTTAGCAAATCCGTTTATAGCTGTTTTTAGATCTGCCCAAAAATTACCATGTTGATCATCTACCATATATGTATATCCATTCATCCATATATAATAGAATAATGGAGAACCAGCATATTTCATATACTTAACTTTGCCTTCTTTATCAACGTATATTCCTTCTTCAGGTATAAATCTATCTTCTTCTGTCAAATCAGACCCATCATATTTATAATCTTCTTCACTCACTTCATCTTCAGACTTTTTTTCTTTATCTACTTTTTTTAAATTGTCTTTCCTTTTAACTTTTTCAAATATATATCCATCAGCATAAAGGTTTGTTCCATGATCTCTTAAATATGATGCAGTATTATGCATTCTTTTTACTGAATCTTTACTAAATTTCGCTTCATTACTTTTAAAAAGATCTAATACTGTTTGAAAAGTTCCTTCAACATATTTACTTACAGTATTTGTAAATGAAGATGGCATTGTTTTAATCGCAACAAAAGAACCTATTAATATTAATAATATTACAACCGCTACAATTATATATGGTAGTGCAGGTGCTATAGATGCTAACTTACTACCACTTTTACCAGCTTCTTCTGCTATCTTCTTTCCAGCTTTTATAGTCTTTTGTTTTGCCTTATCTATACCCTTTTGTATATCAGCATTTTTCTCTTTATTTTCTACATTAGATATATTTTGTTCTTCGTCCATACTTTTCTCCTATTATATGTAAATCATATATCATATCATTAAATTTTGCTTGTATTTATAACTTTTTTTAAGTAATTTATATATTAAAAATACATATTATATATAACCACAGTAATTATAATTAAATATGCTACAGCTATTGCATACATTCTAATAAAAAAAGATTGTTTCTTTGTTTTATGATGAAATTTAAACATTGCAATAATAGCTCCAATTACACCTCCTAAAAGTGCAATTTCCAATAATTCTTTTTCTTTTATTCTATATTCACCATTTATTGCTTTTTTCTTATCTATATATATTGCAAAATATGCAAATAAATTTATCAAAATTAAATATATTAATAATTCCATAATATTTTCTCCGATTTTTTAGATATATCTTTAATAATATATTATATATTTTAATTCTACTATTTACAAGAAATAAAATTAAGTATATAATACTTACAATGGCCCCTTGGTCAAGCGGTTAAGACGCCACCCTCTCAAGGTGGAATCATGGGTTCGATTCCCGTAGGGGCTACCATTTTATTTTTTTATTATTTAATTACATTTAAGAGTTGACTTTTTAATTAATGCAATATATAATAATTAAGTACCAAATGCATATGAAAATATGCAATTATGGCGGAACTGGTAGACGCACAGGACTTAAAATCCTGCGAGGCTTATACCCTCGTGTCGGTTCGACTCCGACTAATTGCACCACAAAAAAGAAACACATTAGTGTTTCTTTTTTTATTTTATATTATTTACAATTAAATTTTAACATCGCAAAAATAAAAGGTGACCTGAGGCCACCTTCATATTAAAATAATAACAAGTGTAGCTTTACGCTACATTTTTATAATACTTATATTATTTTAATAAGTCAATTTTAATTATTTTTTTGTAACAATATTTCTTCTAAATATTCATCATATGTTTTTTCTCTAATTGTTATCTTATCGCCTCTTAGATCAATTATCTTATTTGCAACAGTATTTGCAAGTTCGTGGTCATGTGAAGTAAATAATATAACACCTGGAAATTTTTTCATAGCATCATTTAATGTTGTTATACTTTCCATATCTAAATGATTTGTTGGTTCATCAAATATTAAAACATTTGCTCCTGTTAACATTATTTTAGATAACATGCATCTAACTTTTTCTCCTCCTGATAATACATTAACACTTTTTAATGCTTCTTCACCTGAAAATAGCATTCTTCCTAAAAAGCTTCTAACATATGTTTCATCTGGATCTTTAGAATATTTTCTTAACCAATCTGTTATACTTTCCTTACTTTCAAAGTATTTCCCATTATGTTTTGGTAAATAGTCTACGGTTATTGTTTTTCCATATTCAATATATCCTTTATCCGGATCTTTTTCACCTGCAATTAAATCAAATAATAGTGTAAGTTCATTTTCATTATCTGTTAAAAATAATATCTTATCTCCTTCTTTTACATCAAATGCTATGTCTTTTATTTCAGTTTCACCATCTTTTTTCCATATATGATTTACTTTAATTATTTCTTTTCCAGGTAATCTTTCTGGTTTAAAATCAATATATGGATATCTTCTATTTGATGCAACAATTTCTTCTAATTGTATTTTTTCTAATGTTCTTTTTCTAGATGTTGCCTGTCTTGCTCTTTGACTTGCTCCAAACTTAGCAATAAAATCTTTTAATTCCCTTATTTTTTCTTCTTTCTTTTGATTACTATCTCTCATTTGCTTTTGAAGTAATGCATTTGATTGATACCAGAAGTCATAGTTTCCTGGGAATAATTTTATTTTTCCATAGTCTACATCAGCTATATATGTGCATACTGTATTTAAGAAATATCTATCATGTGATACAACTATTACTGTATTTTCATAGTCTATCAAAAAGTCTTCTAGCCATTCAATAGCTTGAATATCCAAATCATTTGTAGGCTCGTCTAAAAGAAGTACATCTGGTTCTCCAAATAGTGCTTTTGCTAAAAGTACTTTCACCTTATCTTTTGGTGCTAAATCTTTCATTTCTCCATACATTTTATCTTCATCTATTCCTAAATCTGTAAGCATTTTCATTGCATCAGATTCTGCGTTCCATCCGTCTAATTCTGCAAACCTTTCTTCTAATTTAGCTGCTTTCATTCCATCTTCTTCACTGAAGTCTGCTTTTTGATATATCTTATCTTTTTCTACCATTATGTTGTATAATTCTTCATTTCCCATTATTACAACATCTAAAATATTTTCATCTTCGTATGCAAAATGATCCTGTCTTAAAACAGAAATTCTCTCGTTTTTTCCTATTGATACTTCACCTTTATTTGGTTCTATTTCACCTGATAATATTTTTAAAAATGTTGATTTACCAGCACCATTTGCACCTATTACTCCATAGCAATTGCCTTTTGTAAATTTCAAATTAACATCTTCAAATAATACTCTTGAGCCAAATCTAAGTGATACTCCATTTACTGTAAGCATATTATTTCCTCTCTTCTATTTTTTTATTTTTTACTAATCTTCTAATATATCCATCTTGTTGAAGTTTGCCATTACCCTCTTATTACCTACATCATTAAATGATATATCTAAAATATAATCATCATCTTCAGGTTCTACTGAAGTAATTAATCCTTCTCCAAATTTCTTATGCATAACTCTTTGACCTACTTTATATTCTTTGTGTACTCCTTCGTTTTGTGTATTGTTCTTTTTTAAGTTTTCTAAAAACTTTTCTGCGCTTAAAAATTTAAAGTCTGTTTTAGTGTCTTTATTAGTCTTGAAGTCCATCTCTGGATAATAGCTTCTTTTGTAATTATCATGTGTTTCTACATATGTAATATTTAAGTCGATATCCGCCTTATCTTCTGGTATTTCTTCAATGAATCTTGATACAACTGTTGCTGTACTTTTTCCGTATACACTCCTATTTGCTGCGCAAGTTATATATAGTCTTTCTTTTGCTCTTGTTACACCAACATAACATAATCTTCTTTCTTCTTCAACTCCATCTTGTTCATATAGCGACTTGCTAGAAGGAAATATTCCTTCTTCTAATCCTATTAAAAATACAACTTTATATTCAAGTCCTTTTGATGAATGCAGTGTCATAAGTGTTACCTTATTGTCTTCATCTTCTAAATTATCTACATCTGAAGTTATTGCAATAGATTCTAAGTATCCAGTAAGATCAGAATCTAAATTTGTTTTCTCATATTCTAATATAGCATTATATAATTCCTCAATATTTTCTATCCTATTTAATGCAACATCATCTTTCTTACTTTCTTCTTTTAATCTAGTCAAATACTTTGATTCTTCAACTATTCCTTTCATCACTTCACTTAGTTTCATTTCAAATTTATCTTCTGCATATCTATCAATCATTGAAACAAACTCTCTTGATTTTGCAAATAGTGCATTTAATCCAAATTGATCTGCATTTTTTGTAATTTCATACATAGATAATCCTGTTTCCATAGATATCTTAGAAACTTTACTAATTGTAGCATCTCCAATTCCTCTTTTAGGTTCATTTATTACTCTCATAAAAGCTACATTATCTGCTTGATTTTCTACTAATCTTAGATATGATATTACATCCTTGATTTCTTTTCTGTCATAGAATTTTTGACCACCAACCATCTTATATGGTGTGCCTGCTTGTACAAATTTATCTTCTATTACTCTTGAAAGACTATTCATTCTGTATAGTACCGCAATATCTTTGTAACTATACCCTTCATTTTCTATAAGATCTTTAATTGTTTGTTCAACGAAATCTGCTTCAAAATATTGACTGTTTAATTTTCTAACAACAACATCTTTTCCAGTTTCACTATTTGTCCAAAGGTTTTTATCATACTTGCTTTCATTATTTTTAATAATACTATTTGCTACATCTAGTATGTTTTTAGTTGACCTATAATTTTGCTCAAGTTTAATAACTTCTGCATCTTTAAAATCTTTTTCAAAATCTAATATATTTTGTATATTAGCCCCTCTAAATGAGTATATTCCCTGATCATTATCTCCTACAACTGTTATATTTTTATGTTTAGAGCTTAAAATTTTAATTAAATTAAATTGTACTTTATTAGTGTCTTGATACTCATCTACTAATACATATTGAAACCTATCTGAGTAATATTCTTTAATATCTTCATTTTCTTCTAGTAATTTTATTGTAAGATTAATTATATCATCAAAGTCTACAGCATTATTACTTTTTAATCTTTTTTGGTATATTCCATATACTTTAGCAATTATTCTCTGATTATAATTAGATTCTGATACTTCCATATTTTCTGGTGTTATCATATCATTTTTTGCATTAGATATTGCAGCTTGTATATATTTTTCATTAATTATCTTAGTATCA
>CABTXJ010000005.1 GCA_902488785.1 uncultured Eubacteriales bacterium
AACACTAAAAATAATAAGAGAAAATTAGGAAAAATAAAATAACTAGAAATAATTATTTTAATAATATATTATTATATATGATAATTTTAACAACAATTATATAGGAAGGAATAAAAATGTTATCTAAAATGAAATTATGGTTTATTAACCAAAAGAACTTACTTAAAATGTTTAGATTTGTGATATTAACAATAATACTACTTTTAATTACATGGGGGTTAGATCATAGGTATACCTGGATAAAAGCATATATACCTAAACAATTATTGTTAACATCAGAGGTATCTATTAATTTCTTATCTAATATATCTGGTGTATTTTTAACAATTAGTATATTTTGTTTTACTACAATAGTTACAGTATTAAACAAGTATAGTAGCACTGTATCACCTAGAATGCTACAAAATTTTATAGACAAAACAGGAGTTTTAAGCCTTTATGGTATATTTGTAAGTGGATTCTTTTATTCAATAATTAGTATATTATTGCTTCAGGATTTTGCAGACGGGCAATATGTTGTTGCAGGAAGTTTTGGAATAGTATATTCAATAATTACAATGATAGGCTTTATAATATTTTCAAAACAAGTTTTAGAAAATATTAAAATATCTAATATAATTGAGGGGCTAAATAGTGATTGTGAAAAACTTGTAGAAAAAGAAGTAGAACTTAGAAAAAAAGCAAAAAGGTATGATGACAATATAGCAACTTTAGAAATACCATTGTTTGCAAAAGACACAGGATATCTTTTTAAAATACAATCTGATGATATTATTAAAGAGTTAAAGGGAATAAAATCTGAGGTAATAATTACAAGAAGACTAGGAGAATATGTAACAGAAGGTGAAGAAGTTGGATTCTTAAAGATATTTGATTTATCAAAAATAGATAAAGAAAAAAGAGAAAGCTTAGTAGATGAAATTAATAATTTAATTATAATTAATATATACAAGAATAGTAGGGAAGATTACCATAACCAAATAATGAACTTGACAGAAGTTGCAAATATGGCATTAAGCCCTGGAACTAATGATCCAAATACTGCAGTTATTTGTATTAATAAGATATCTACATTGCTTGGAAAATTAATGTCTACTGCAAATATGTTTGTAATACTAGAAGAAAATGATAATACTAAAATAGTATATAAAGGCTATTCAGTAGAAGATGAACTATATCTTGTATTTAGCCAAATAATGAAGTATTCTAATGGAGACCCAATGGTTACTAGAGCAATACTACAAGGTATATATATGATATATATGATGGCAGATAGGAATGCTAAACCAAGTATAAAAAAGTTTTTTGATTCTGCATATGAAATATTAATTTCTAATTTTGATCATGAAATGCATTTAAGTAAATTTGAAAAAATAAAGAACAATTTAGAAAAACATAGTATGGTATATTAAATTAAATATAATATAATATTTTAAAATAGAAGAGGTTAGATGTATATCTAATCTTTTTTTAAAATTTCTAATTTTTTACCTTTACAAATGTGCTTTAATATTATATAATTAAAGCGAAGATGTAGGAGGAGTGAAATGGATAAACTTGAAGAATATATTAAAGAAAAATATGTAATAACAAACAAAGAAATAGAAAAATTAGGATATGGTAGGCAATCATTAGCAGAACTTACAAAGAAAAACAAGATAGAAAGATTAAGACCAGGTGTTTATCAAGTAAAAGGAGAAGTAGTTGATGATTTTGCATTTATATCTTCTAATAGTAACCGGATAGTTTTTTCATATAATACTGCATTATATCTATATAATTTATCAGATAGAACACCAAATACATTTCATATCTCTGTACCACAAGGATATAATGCAAGTCATATAAAAAGAAGAAATAAAAATATAGTTGTACACTATATAAAAAAGGAGTGGCATGAAATAGGTAAAACAGAAATTAAATCACCACAAGGTAATTCAATTCCGGTATATGATTTAGAAAGAACTATTTGTGACATAATAATAGATAGAGAAAAAATTGATAAGCAAATATTTTCAGATGCTATAACTAGATATTTTAAACTTAAAAATAATAACTTGAGGAGATTAATACAATATAGCAGAATATTTAAAATAGAAGAAGAAGTAAGAAGATATATGGAGGTTTTAACATAGGTTGATTAATATTGAAAGCATAAAAGGAAAAATAAGGAATATATCTAAAGATAAAAATTTAAGTTCACAAGAAGTTTTACAAATGTATTTTTTTGAAAGATTTTTAAAAAGATTATCTATATCAAAATATAAAAATAATTTTGTAATAAAGGGCGGTTTCCTTATTTCTTCTATAATAGGTATAGAAAATAGGACTACTATGGATATTGATACAACAGTTAAAGGCATACCTCTTAGAAAAGAGGGTATTAAAGAAATAGTAGAAGAAATTATAAATATTGAGGTTAATGATGGAATTAAATTTAAATTGAAAGGAATTCACTACATAAAGGAAGATGATGAATATGAGAATTTCAGAGTATCCATAGTTGCAGAGATAGGTAAGATAAAAAATCCAATGAAAATTGATATAACAACAGGAGATATAATAACTCCAAGAGAAATTGAATATTCATATAAAAGTATATTTAATAAGGAAAATATAAAAGTTATGGCTTACACATTAGAAACGGTGATTGCTGAAAAGTATGAAAGCATTATTAAAAGAAATATAACTACAACTAGAATGAGAGATTTCTATGATTTATATATTTTATATAATTTAAAAAATAAAGAAATAGATTATAAAATATTAAAAGAAGCTATAACAAAAACTTCAATTAGAAGAGAGAGCTTAGAGATTATTAAAAATTACAGAGAAATTCTAGAGGATATAAAAAAAGATCCATATTTATTGGATTTATGGAATAGTTATAGAAAAGAAAATAAATATATAGGAAATTTAGAATTTGATGATGTTATAAAATCTATAAGTGATATTTCAGAAAAAATTAATGAAATATAATGTTTATTAAATATAATATTTTAAAATAGAATAGGTTAGATGTATATCTAACCTATTTTTATATTTAATTTTTTGTATATAAAATGTAATAAATAAATATATATAATTATTCTTTCATATAGGCATAAATAAGGTATATAATTATATATAAATAATAAATTTAATGTATTAATAAATAATATAAATTAGTTTAAGATAATATATTAAATGTTGTTTAAAAGTATAAAATATAAAAATTCTTTTTTGTATATGTTAAAATAATTATGCGTAAGGAAAAAAGATGTTTAAAATTAGAATTAAAAAGAAAACAAAAAAAGCTTTTAAAATTATTATTTTAGTAATACTAACAATAATACTATTACTTGGAATACTCGCTTTAATATTTAAACCAACATATGAGGTTACATATAAAGGAAAGTTTGTAGGATATACTAAAAGCTTAAGAAAAATAGATGAAGAGATAGAAAAAGAATTAAAAAAAGGTGGAGAAGGAATTACATATTATGATTTGGAAGAACCTATAGGATATACACTAACATTTATGAAAAAGGGGACAAAATTAAATGATAATATGATAGATTTAATTAAAGAAAGTGCATTACCAGTATATAGGTATTATGTAGTTACATTAAATGGTGAAGAAAGAGGATACTTTAAAAAATATAGCCAAGCAGAAGAATTAATAGAGATATTAAAACAAAATGAAAGTGCAAATGTTGAAGACTTAGACATAACCATCAGTTATAAGAGGAAAGAAGAAGAATATTCTGATATGCAAAAGCTAGCAGATGAGATGTATGAAAAAAAGAAAGAAATAAAAAGATCTTCTAAACAGTCAACTGGAATTTCATATAAGGGAATATCATATAAAAGAGAACAAATGCCATTAGAAATTTCACCACCAATTACAGGACCAATTACTTCAACATTTCAACCAAATAGAACAGTTTTTGGAAGAACTAGTCCACATTCAGGTATAGATATTGGTAGAAGTATAGGAACACCAGTAAAAGCTGCACAATCAGGATTTGTTGTAGTATCAGGATTTCATGGAGCATATGGTAATTTTATATGTATAGACCATACGAGTGAAATGGTAACAGGATATGGGCATTTAAGTAAAAGACTTGTAAAAATTGGAGATTATGTAGAAAAAGGACAAGTAATAGGACTTGTAGGTAGTACTGGTAGAAGTACAGGGCCACATTTGCATTTTGAAGTTAGATTAAATGGAATAGCATATAATCCTAAATACTATGTTTCATTTAATTAAAATAATAAATAACAAATAAATAATAAATAATATATAGCAAATATAATTATGAAAGGATAAAAAATGATAGAAATAAGATGGCATGGAAGAGGAGGACAAGGAACAAAAACTGCTTCACTTCTTCTTGCAGATATAATATTTAACAGGAATAAGTATGTACAAGGATTTCCAGAATATGGACCAGAAAGAAAAGGGGCCCCAATTACCGCATATAATAGGATTGATGATAAGAAAATAATGATACATAACAATATATATAATCCAGATATGGTAATTATAGTAGACCCTACACAGATATCTAAAAAAGTATTATATGGATTAAAAGAAGGTGGAATTGTAATTACAAATAGTGCAAAAGAAGATGAAGAAATTAGAAAAGAATTAGAACTTTCAAATGATGTTAAATTATATAATATTAATGCATCAGAAATATCATTTCAAAATTTAGGAGCAGTATATCCAAATATACCAATCCTTACTGCAACTCTTATGGTTTTAAATATTTTTGATGAACAAGAAATTAAAAAATATATGGAAATGGGAATTAATAAAAAATTTGAAACAAAAGCTACAGTAATACCAGGAAATATTGCTTGTATGAATAACACAATAGAAATTATGAAAGAAAAATATATAGGAGGTAATTAATGTTTAGAATAACAAATAATTCAAATTATGAAGATATGCCAATTGGAGGAGATATATTACTTCCAGGAAATAGTAGGGAATATAAAACAGGTAATTGGAGAACTAAAAAACCTGTATGGATAGAGGAAAAATGTATACAATGTGGACTATGTTGGCCAACATGTCCAGATGATGCAATACCACTAGACAAAGATGGAATCCAAAGAAAAGACTTTGATTATGACCATTGCAAAGGATGCGGAGTATGTGCAAAAGTATGTCCATTTAATGCTATAGAAATGAGAAAGGAGATATAATGAAAACAAAATTAAGCGGTAATGAAGCGGTATCAAATGCGATGAGACAGATTAATCCAGATGTTGTAGCGGCATTTCCAATTACACCTTCTACAGAAATACCAGAATACTACTCTAAATTTGTGGCAGATGGTTTAGTAGATACAGAATTTGTAGCAGTAGAAAGTGAACATAGTGCAATGTCTGCATCAATTGGAGCATCACTTTCAGGGGCAAGAGCAATGACTGCTACTTCATCTAATGGTCTTGCATATATGTGGGAAATGCTACATATTGCATCAGGACTAAGAGCACCAATAGTAATGCAACTTGTAACTAGAGCAATATCTGCACCCCTTAATATACACAATGATCACTCTGATGCAATGGGTATGAGAGATACAGGGTGGATAATGCTATTTAGTGAAAATAATCAAGAAGCATATGATAATACACTAATTGCAACAAGACTTGCAGAACATGAAGATGTACTATTACCAGTTGCAGTATGCCAAGATGGTTTCATTACATCACATGCAATTCAAAATATTGATATATTAGAAGATGAAGAAGTTAAAAAATTTGTTGGAGAATTTAATCCTAAAAGAACATTGCTAGATAGGGAAAATCCGATTACTATGGGAGCAACAGACCTTCAAGATTACCTATTTGAACATAGAAAACAACAAGAAGTTGCTATGAAAAAAGCAAAAGAAGTATTAAAAGAACTAGATGAAGAATACTACAACCTTACAGGAAGAAAAATGGAATATATTGAAAAATATATGATAGATGATGCAGAATATGCAATAGTAGTATTAGGATCAACTGCAGGTACTGCAAAAGTTGTAGTAGACGAAATGAGAAAAGAAGGGAAAAAAGTGGGCTTGATAAAAATTAGGATGCTAAGACCATTTCCTGGATATGAAATAGCAAAAGCATTAGAAAATTTAAAAGCAGTTGCAATATTAGATAAGGTAACAAGCTTTTCAACTGCAGGAGGGCCTATGTATACAGAAGTAACATCTGCAATGAAAACAAATAGCTCAAATGTTATTGCAATTAACTATACATATGGTATTGGTGGAAGAGATGTTAAAAAAGAAGAAATAGCTAAAGTATATAATGAACTAATAGCATTAGAAGGTGAAAAGAAGATACAAATATTTAGAGATTTAGGTTTAAGAACTGGAAAGGAGAATTAAATGTTTAAGATAAAAGATGTAATGACAGAAAGAAACTCAAGATATACATCAGGACACAGGATGTGTGCAGGATGTGGAGCACCAGTTGTAATTAGAATGATATTAAGAGCTATAAGACCTGAAGATCATGCAGTAATCGCAAATGCAACAGGATGTGTTGAAGTATCTACAACAATATATCCATATTCTTCATGGACAGATTCATACCTACATACAGCATTTGCATCAACTGCTGCATCACTTTCAGGAGTGGAAGCTGCATACAATGCATTAAAGAGAAAGAATAAGATAAATGATGAAAATGGAAAGACAAAGTTCATTGCATTTGGTGGTGATGGTGGTACATATGATATTGGTATCCAAAGCCTTTCTGCAGCAATGGAAAGAGGACATGATATGACATATGTTTGCTACGATAATGGTGGATATATGAATACAGGAATACAAAGATCATCTGCAACACCAGAATTTGCATCAACTACTACAACACCTGCAGGTAAGATAAGTAATGGAAAGATACAAAAAAGAAAAGATTTAACTAAAATTATGTCTGCACATAATCTACCATATATTGCACAAACAGCTGCATACAAGAATATGAAAGATATATATACAAAAGCTGAAAAGGCAATATACACAGAAGGCCCAACTTTTATGAATGTATTTTCACCATGCCCATTGGGATGGAAATATAATGAAGAAGAATTAATGGAAATTAATGCGCTTGCAGTAGAAACATGCTATTGGCCACTATATGAAATAATTAATGGAAAATATATTATTTCATACAAACCTAAAAATAAAAAACCAATAGAAGAATTTTTAAGACCACAAAAAAGATTTAAACACCTATTTAAAGAAGGAAATGAATGGATGATTGAAGAAATGCAAAAAGAAGTAGATAGAAGATGGGAAGAACTTTTAAAATTAGAAGAAATGACTAAAGATATTGAAATATAATTTAGGAAATGATAAAAGAAAATTCTAAAAATAATAATAATATTAATAATAAAAAAGCACCATATGGTGCTTTTAAATATGCTAAATTAAATTAATATATTCTAATTATTTAGTAATTTTGTCAGTTAATTTTTGATTTTTAGCTCCTAGATAAGAACCAGCAGCTGCTGCAATTAATGTGATTATTAATGTTAAAATTATCCAGAATCCAAGACGCATAATTAGTAATATTAGTGTTGCAACTATTGTGTGAACAACTGGTAATATTACACCAAAATCTTCTGATTTTGAATATACATATGAGTCAGCAAATGCTACAGCTGGGAATACTAAAAATCCCATAAAGAATCTAGCTGCACCTTGACTTCCTGCTAATGCTGCAAGTAGTATAAATACTAATGCAGTAATTCCAGCATGAATAAGTATTTTGTTTGTTCTTGTATTTTTTTCCATAAAATCCCCCCTATTTTTAAAATATATTAACTAAATTATACATATATACAGCAAAAAAAGCAAACATAATATATGTAACTGTTATTAAATTATTAAATATTAAAGAAGAAAAAATTGAAAAATTATATATAAATTATACAATTTGTATATATAGAAAAGCCAATTAATTAAATTACTTAATTACTGTAAATTATTATTATTATATTTAAAAGAATAATATTATATGTGATATAATATCATATATAATACACATAAAAACGTGTGATGGAGGAAATATGAATATATTAACAATAGATACAACAAGTAATAATGCATCAGTTGCATTAAAAGTAGGTGAAAGAATAATAGAAAATGAACAATTAAATATTAGAGATCACTCTGTTAAAATAATACCTATGATACAAGAAATACTAGAGGAAGGTAAAATAGGAATAAACGATGTTAATCTATTTGGAGTAACTATAGGGCCTGGTTCTTTTACAGGAATTAGAATAGGAATTGCTACAATAAAGGGACTTGCTTTTGATGATGTAAATGTTGGAGTTTATGATATGACAAGCTTAGAAGAACTTGCATATAATGCAAGATCTGAAGTTTTAGAAAATGATTATATATTTTCAATTATTGATGCTAAAAATGATCAAGTATATTATGGACTATATGTTTTTAAAGACTCTAAAATACAAAAGATCAAAGAAGATGCAAATGATATATATAATATATCAGATATATTAGAAAAAATTGAAAATGCATCTAAGATATATGTTGTAGGAAATGGATATGAAAAACATAAGGAATATTTAAAAAAATTATTTGAAAATTACGAAATTACAAAAATTGAAGATGAAAATCAACATGCTAAAAATATAATAGTTAAGATATTAGAAGAAAATAGTAATGAAAAAGAAAATATAATAGGAATTAAAAAAGCAGAAGATATACTACCAAATTACATTAAAAAATCACAAGCACAAAGAATGTTAGATGAAAAAAACAAGAAAAAAGTGTAGAAGTAAAAAATATAAAAAGAATTAAAATAGAAATATAATAATATAATAATAATATAATAGTAATGCTACAAATTATCATATATATACTAAAAAATGCAAAAAAAATTGCAAGTATATTTTGCAAAATATATAATTTAAATGATAAATTAGATATATTATATTTTTTAATATAACTTAATACATATACAAAAGAAAAAATGAGGAAAATATGAAAATTAGAGAATTAAAACCAAATGAATTAAAATTAAACTTTAGTCAGAATAGGGTGCATTTTAATGAAGAAGAAAATATACTTGATACAACAGAACTAATATATGGACAAGAAAGAGGAATTAAGGCATTTGAGTTTGGATTGGATATTAATCAAAAAGGATATAATATATATTTTGATGGTCCAACAGGTGTAGGAAAAACAATGTATGTTAAAAGATACCTAACAAGAAGAGCAAAGGAACAAATAGTACCAAGTGATTATTGTTATGTATATAATTTCATATCACCAGATGAACCAATTGCAATAGAACTTCCTGCAGGTTGTGGAAAAACTTTTAAAGATGATATGGAAGAATATGTAAAATATGTAAAAACAAATCTTAAATCTACTTTTTCTGACCAAGATTTAGATAAGCAAAGAAAAGAGTTTAAACAAAAATTAGAAAAAGAAAAAAAGAATATCATATTTGAATTAAATAAGGAAACAGAAAAAGAAGGATTTAGTATTTCACAAAGTGCAAATGGTGTATATATGCTTCCTATTAAAAATGGAATAATTCTTCAAAAAGAAGAATATGATAAGTTAGATGAAAAAGAAAAAATAGAATATGAAAAAAAATCACCGCAAATACAAGAAAAAATCTTTGAAGCATTAACTAAAATTAGAGAAGCAGAACTTAAAAATAGCAAAGAATTAGAAAATTGGCAAAAGCAAATAGCAGAATCTGCAATTAATGTTGCAACAGTATATTTAGAGAAAAAATATAAGAAGGTAGAAGAAATAGAAAAATACCTTCAAGAAATTAAAAAAGATATACTTAAAAACTTAGAAGAGTTTTTAAAACCAGAAGATAAAAAAACAAATATACCAAATGCAGTACAAGTTAAAAAACCATGGGAAAATTATGAAGTTAATGTATTTGTTGATAACTCAAATACAAAAGGTGCGCCGGTTATAATGGATTTAGACTACAGCTTTGATAATATATTTGGAAAAATAGAATATGAAAATGTATATGGTGCAATAAAAACAGATTACACAAAGATAAAAGCAGGATTACTACATAAGGCAAATGGTGGTTACATAGTATTTCAAGCAAAGGAACTACTTTCTACACCTTTTGCATATGAAACACTTAAAAAAGTACTTAAAATAGCTGAAATAGGAATAGAACAAACACCAGAGTATAAGAATCCTATGATGTTAGAAAGTATAAAGCCAAAAGCCATAGATTTAAATGTAAAGGTAATAATAATTGGAAGCAGCGAAATATACAATCTTTTAATTGCAAAAGATGTAGACTTTCCTAAACTATTTAAAATAAAAACAGAATTTGATACAGATGCACCACTTAATGCAGAAAACTTAGAAAAATTATTTAAATTCATTTCAAGTTATACAATACAAGAAGGATTACTAAAACCAGATGATACTGCTGTAGCTAAAATGGTAGAATATGCATCAAAACTTTCAGGTAAGCAAGATAAGCTATCTACTAACTTTGCAGAAATAGGAAGACTATTATTAGAAGCAAGTACATGGGCTAAAAATGATAAGCAAAGTATGGTAACCGAAGAATATGTATATAAGGCAATTGAAGAAAGAAAAAATAGGTCAAAAAAATATGACCAAAAAATGAATGAAATGATTGAAGAAAATGTACTTAGAATAGATACTGAAGGATCAAAAGTAGGAGAGATAAACGGACTTAGTGTAACAAGCTTTTCAGACTCAAGCTTTGGAAAACCAGTTAAGATTACAGCAAATACATATGCAGGAGAAAAAGGCTTTGTAAATATCGAAAGAGAAGTTAAGATGTCAGGGCCTAGCCACTCTAAAGGTGTAATGATAATTACAGGATATTTAGGAGAAAAATATGCACAAAACTTTCCACTTGCAGTTACAGGAAGTATAACATTTGAACAACTATATGGAGGAATAGACGGAGATAGTGCTTCATCTACAGAAATATATGCACTAATATCTAGCCTATCAGAAATACCAATTAAGCAAAACTTAGCTGTAACAGGATCAGTAAATCAAAAAGGTGATATACAACCAATAGGTGGAGTAAATGAAAAGATTGAAGGATTCTATGAGGTATGTAAGAGAAAGGGATTAACAGGAGATCAAGGAGTATTAATACCTGAGCAAAATGTCAAAAACTTACACTTAAGCAGAGAAGTAATTGAAGCAGTTAAAAAGAATAAGTTTCATATATATCCAGTATCAAAAATAGACCAGGGTATAGAAATACTAACAGGGGTACCTGCAGGAAAACTTCAAAATGGATCATATCCAAATGGAACAATTAACTACTTAGTAGAACAAAAGCTTAAAAAATATTATAATATAGCAAATAATAACAAGTAACAAGTAATAAATAATAACGAAAGATAAGATAAAATAAGATAAGAGGGATAAAAATGAGATACTATATTGTTGATAATGAAAAACTAATTATACAACAAATGTTAGATGATGAGTTTAGAAACAAAGTAAACTTTGTAATAGACGATGTAAGAAATAATATATTAGATACAAAGGAAATGGATAAATACAAAGTTGGATTTAGAGAATTAGAAGAAATAACAAATGCAATAGAGCATACTTATTCAGCATGTAAAAAACAGGTATTAAATACTAAATCAGAAATTAAAGAAGCTAAAAAGTTCTATGGTGACAAGATAGAATTAGATGCACTTGATAAAAAAGAAACAATATATGTACCAATCTCTCTTTCTAAATTAAATAATATAGCAAACAAGAAAAAATTAAATGTATTTTTAGAAGGAACAATTGGAAAGTTTATAGCAGAAACTAAAATATATGATGATATATCTGATGTGGTAATATTAAAGCTAAAAGATGTATCACAACCATATTTTGTAGCAACAGATGAGTATTCAGATATACTTGCAAGATTAATTACACCATCATTTAAGATAATATTACAACAAAGTGATTTAAATAGAATAAACAAATTAATGATTGCAAATGTTGAAGCGAGAAAAAATGATAATAGAGTAGAAAAAATAAGACCAATTATTGAAGGAACTATCAAAAAAACAGATGTATTAAAATATGATGAAGACCTAGAATATATTAAAGAAGATAAAGCTAAAGAAAAAGAAAAAGAAGAAGTTGAAAATGCAAATGCAAATGTAGATAATGATGAAGAAAATAATAATGAAAAAGAATTAGATAATACATCTAATGAATTTAAAAATGATATACAGCAAGAATTAGATAGAAGATATAATGAAATATTGAAATCTAAAAATAGTGAAGATAATGCTAAAGAAGAAAAAGAGTCAGATAAAGAAAAAGAAGAAAATAAAAGTATAGATAGTGATGATTCTAAAGAAGTAGTAGTTGAAGAATTAGATCAAGATAATGTAGAAAAGATATTACTATTTGATGAAGGAACAAAGCAATATAATAATTTTAAAGAAGTAATCGAACTTGAAAAAATAATACAAGAATTATATATGGAATTAGATCATTATCTTAAAAGCAAAGAAGAATTTGAAGATGAAATAATTAAAACAAAAGAAGAAATAACTGCAAAAGAAGAAGAAAAAGAAAAAATAATAGTAGAAATAGAAGAGTACAAAAGAAAATATATAACATACCTAGAAAAGAGGTTTAAGATTATAGATCAAAAGATAAGTAAACAAACAGTAGAAGAAATAGAAGAAGTAAATGATTTAGAAATAATTAAATACATGGATGTTGAAAAAGCATTAAGACAAAACTTAAATAGAATAAGTAAGATAATAGACGATGTAGATAGCCTAATTAGAAAGCAACAAAAATTTGCAAAAATAGGAGCTGAAACATCTGTTAAATATTCAGCAATAGTGGATGCATTTAAGATAAAAGAAGAATCTGTAAAACTTAAAAAAGAAATTAAGAAAATGTATGATGATTTTGAAAAATTCTATTTTAATAAAGTAAATAAGAAGGTAACTGACGAAAAGTACGAAAAGAATTTAGGAAAAATATTAGAAGCTGCAATACAAGTACAAAACTTTTTAAATGCAATATACAATCCTAGAACAGCTAAGAAAAGAACAAACATTGATAGATTTGATGAATTAGTTATGATAGAAGAAAATGAGCTTAAAAGGGTTATCTGCAAAACTGTTGAAAATACTATTGCAGAAGGTAACCTTCTAATAATAGACGATGAAGTAAACAAGATTGAAAATAAACCAGCATATAAGAAAATATTAGATCTAATTACAGGAAATAAGAAGGCAGAAGAATATAGACAAATTAAATTAGAAGATGCTACAGAAGATATACAAAAGAAATTAGAACAAGTGTATACAATAAATAGTAATTATAAAATACATGATATATTAGCAGAACTTATGATATTTAAGGCTGAAAATATTGAAGATGAAATGGTAGAAATATATACATCTAAACTTGCAGAAATGGAAAAAGGAATAGGTAAAAACTTTGTAATAGATGAAGATAAGGTGTTAGAAAAAATATATGAACTTAAAACATTAAATCTACCAATTAACATAGAAAATGCTACAAAAGAAGAAGAAATAGATATGGAAATATCATTATTATATAAGAAATATGGATATATTGATATTCCAAATGAGGCAGAAGTTAAATATGTAGATAATACAGCAGAAGAAATTAAACAAATATCTGACTATATTAAAGTATCAATTTAAAGGAGAGAAAAAATGGCTAAAATAGTCCAATTAGATGAACTTACAATTAATCAAATAGCGGCAGGAGAGGTTATTGAAAGACCAGCATCTGTAGTTAAAGAATTAGTGGAAAATTCTATTGATGCAGGAGCTACACAAATAACAATTGAGATAAGAAAAGGTGGAATAGAATACATCAGAATTACAGACAATGGTTCTGGTATTGAAAAAGATGATATGGAAATTGCCTTTGAAAGACATGCAACAAGTAAGATTAGGTCTGCAAAAGACTTAGATGATGTAGAAACAATGGGATTCCGTGGTGAAGCACTTGCATCAATTGGAGCAGTTGCAAAAGTTGAGATGATATCAAAAGTAGAGGGTAAAAATGCATATGATATACAAGTAGAATCAGGTGATGTAATATCATTTGAAGAAACAGCAGCCGAAAAAGGAACTACAATAATTGTTAGAAACCTATTTTTCAATACTCCAGTAAGATACAAGTTTTTGAAAAAAGACTATACTGAAGCAGGATATATTGAAGATAATATTAGAAACCTAAGTTTAATTAATAAGAATATTGCATTTAGACTAATTAGCAATGGCTCAGTTATACTACAAACAAATGGGTCAAATGATTTTAAAAATGTTGTATATTCAATATTTGGAAAAGATGTATCAGATGCAATAGTTGAAGTAGATGAAACATACAAGGGAATAAGAGTAACAGGAGTTGTAGGAAAGCCTGAGATATCTAGATCAAATAGGAGAAACCAAATATACTATATTAACAAAAGATATGTAAGAGATAAGGTATTGGCATCTGCTACAGAAAAAGCATTTAAAGGATTAATACCACTTGGAAGATTTGGTTTTTGTATATTAAATATAGAAATGAATCCAGAGCTAGTAGATGTAAACGTGCATCCTGCAAAATTAGAGGTAAGATTTGAAAGAGAACAAGATGTTTTCAAAGCTGTATATAATGCAGTAAAAACAGGACTATCAAAAGAAGAATTAGTAGAAAATATAGCAAAATCAGATTTTAAATTTAATAAAGAAATGCATAAGCTAACAGAAGATATATTAAATAGTGATTATGCAGATGAGGAAAAAGAAAATAATAATAAAGAAGAAAAAGTAGACAATAAAAAAAGTAATGATAATATATTAAGAGAAAGCAAGTATAATTATGACTATTTAAAAAATGAAGATTTAAAAAATAAGATACAAAATATAGACAAGAGTATTAAAGGTGATGTATCTAAATCAAAGATTGATGAAATAATTAGTTCATATAAAAAGCAATATGGTAATCCAAATAGTATATTAGATGAATATGAAGATACTAGATCAGATTTAGAAAAAGTAAATCATTTAGAAGAAAAAAATGATGATGAATTATTTGGTAAAAAAATAGAAGAAGATGAGAATGAAGAAAAAACTAAAAAAATAGAATTAAAAGAAGAAGAAAAATCAAAAGATGAAAATAATTTTGATCATACTATTAGAAATGAAAAAGTTTTAGGAGAAACTAAAATAGTAAATGCAAATGATATGGAAACAAAAATAGTAGATAATAATGATATAGAAAATGATGAAAAAAATATATCAAAAGATCAAAACTTAGTAAATGAACAACAAGAACAATCAAAAGAGAACCCAAATATAGCAGAAGAATTATTATCTGAAAAGTTAATTGATGGAAATTTAGAAACAGATATATTAAGTTCTGAACAAATAAGAGAAACATCAAATAATGAAGAAGAAATAAATGATAGATTTGAAGAAATGTATAAAGAAGCGTTTGGAATAGATGTAATAGGAAAACAAATTGAAAAAAGAAAATTAGAAGAAGAATTAAATGTATCATCTAAACTTAAAAAAGCTTCAAATCAAAGCATATTTAAAGGAAGCAAGATACCATATAAGATAATTGGAGTGATATTTAGAACATATATTATAATAGAAATATCTAATGAAATGTATATAATTGATCAACATGCAGCACATGAAAGAGTATTATTTGAAAAAGTTAAAGCAAATTACTATTCAAATGAAGATAAGGATATACAACAATTATTAATGCCAGATGTAATTACACTATCTGGAAGGGAATACCAATTAGTAAGAGAAAATATGGAAATATTCAAAAAAGCAGGATTTGAAGTAGAAGAGTTTGGATTAAATACAATTAAATTAGTTGGTGTACCAAGTATGGTTGAAATACTAAATACAAAAGAATTATTTTTAGATATACTAGATGAAATAGATGGAGCAGTAAACTCTGGAAGGCAAGAAATAGAAAATAGGTTTTTGGCAACAGTTGCATGTAAAGCGGCAGTTAAAGCAAACATGTCACTTTCTGAAACAGAAATAGTTTCACTATTAGATGAAATGATGAGCCTAGAAAACCCATTTACTTGTCCACATGGAAGACCTACTGCAATTAAGATGACAAAATATGATATAGAAAGAAAGTTTTCAAGAAAATGATTATACCAGTAATAGTAGGACCAACAGGAATTGGTAAAACAGAACTTGCAATTAGTTTAGCAAAAAAAATAGACGGTGAAATAATATCTGCAGATTCTATGCAAATATATGAAGGAATGGATATTGGAACAGGTAAGGCAACAAAAGAAGAAATGCAAAATATAAAGCATTATATGCTAGATATTAAAAAGCCATATGAAAGATATACAGCAAAAGAATTTAAAGAAGATGCTTTAAAATGCATTGAAGAAATTATTAAAAAAGCTAAAACTCCTATAATAGTAGGTGGAACAGGATTATATATTAATTCACTTGTATATGATTATACTTTTGATAAGGAAGTAGAAATTAAAAAAGAAAAAAATGAAAAAGCAGAAGAAAAAGAAAGCAATAGTGAGATAGATTATACAGAGCATATATTAAAATATAGGAAAAGCTTAGAAGAAAAACTTCTAAAAAAAGAAATAACATTAGAAGAATTATATGAAATGGCATGTAAGATAGATCCTAATTCAAGTTCAAAAATATCTTCAAATGACAAAAAAAGAATACTTAGAATATTAGAACTAGATTATATTGGAAGAGAAAAAGCAAGTGAAGATATATTAAAGGCAATAAATAATCAAAATGAAATAAACAAAAATGATAATAATATAAGTGATAATAATTGTAGCAGTAAATATAACTATATGATATTTATGCTAAACCAAGATAGAAAAAAACTATATGAAAAAATAGAAAAAAGAATAGACAAGATGTTAGAGCTAGGACTTGTATCTGAAACTAAAGAAATTGTGGATATAATATGTGAAAATACAGATATCAAAGATATAGCAGATTTTACTAAGGAGAATATGCTAAGATATGATATAACTGCTATGCAGGCCATTGGATATAAAGAACCATTAGAATATTTAAAAGGAAATATATCATATGATGAAATGGTATATGATTTAAAACTTGGAACAAGACATTATGCTAAAAGGCAGTTAACATGGTTTAAAAAACTTAATCCAATTATACTTGATAAAGATAAGTATACAGTAGAAGAACTAACTGAAGAGGTAATATTAAAATTAAAGGAGAAATAATTTTGGAAGAACATAAAAAATATAATGGAGCAGTATTATTAATTGCAAGTATAATAATGTTTTTTATTATATTTAATTACATACCTAAAATAATTAAATTATTTTCTCAGCCTGCACAAAATTTTACTGTAAGTGTTGGTAAAATTGTTGATGAAGAATATACAAAGGCTTTAATTATTAGAAATGAAAATGTTTTAACAAATGGTGAAAAAAAGATTGAAAAAGATAAGCAAGAAGGTCAAAAGGTAAGAAAAGGCGAAAGAATTGGAAGATATTATGCAGATAACGAAAACAAGATGCTAGAAGAAATTGCAAATATTGACAAGGAAATAGAAAAGGTACTTGCCGAAAATAATCAGAAAATTGAATCACCAGAAAGCACAATATTAGATAAGAAGATAGAAGCGCTAATATCTGAAATTAATGGAATAAACAAGCAAGAAAAGATAACTAAAATAACAAAGGAAGTTAATGAAGAAATACTTAAAAAAGCTAAAACTTCAGGAGAGCTATCAAAAGAAGGAAACAAATTAAAGAAATTAATTGATCAAAAAACAAAACTTGAAAATAACTTAAATAGTAATACAAATATAATTACTGCAACAGATGCAGGAAATGTTTCATACAAGATAGACGGATATGAAGGAAAACTTAAAACAGATAATTTTGATTATTTAACAAAAGATGTAATATCTGAAGTTGATATAAAAAGTGGAAATATAGTGTCAACTGTAGAAAACAATGTTAAAATAGTAGATGGATTTAAAACATATTTAGTATGTGTATTAGAAAATAAGAATACTAAAGATAAAAAAATAGGAGATATTGTTGGAATAAGAATTGGAAGCCATGAAGAAATTGATGGTAAAATTGTATATATGAAAAAAATATCTGAAAATGAAAATATATTAGTATTTGAAGTAGATAGACTATATGATGTGTTATCACAATATAGGAAGGTAAATATTTCAATAATATGGTGGTCACAAGAAGGCCTTAAGATTAACAACAATGCATTAGTTAAGGCACAAAACGGACTATATTTTGCTAAAAAAGATAAGGGAGGCTATTCTGAAATAATACCAGTTAAGGTAATTAGAAAAACAGACGAATATTCACTTATTGAATCATATACAAAAGCAGATTATGAAAAAGCAGGTATAAAAATGGATTATGCACCATCTGTAGTAGAGTATGATGAAATAAGTATAGCACCTAAAATAGATAAAGAAGATATGGAAAAATATAGCACTCTATCTAGATTAAAAGAAGAAAAGGATAAAGATAAATAAAAATAAAAATTAAAAGAAAAATAAAAATAGAAGCAAAAATATAATACAAAATATACCAAAAAACGTAGTATTATCAGGATTTGTATAGATTAAATTACATAATATATTAAATAAATATTGTACATAATAGATTACAATATTTATAATTTATGTTACAAAAGATAATATATTGCAAATACATAATTACTATATGTTATAGTAATAATATATAAAATGTGTAAAAGTCAGTAAAAGGAGAAACGCAATGTTTGAAAAAATAAAAGATTTTATTTCTTCATTTGATCGTGAAGAGGAATATGATTATGAAGAAAATTTAGACTATGGATTAAATATAGCTTCAGATGAAGAAGAAAATGAAAGCGAAGAAAAAGAAGAAAAGGTTTCTATGTTTAAGCCAAGTGCTAGACCTAAAATAGTAAAAAGAGAAGATATAAATGCAATAAGAATGCAAATAGTAAAACCTACAAGACTTGAAGAAGCAGAAGAAATAGTATATATTCTAAGAGAGAAACAAGCAGCAATATTAAATTTTGAGGGACTAAATAAAGATGTAGCAACTAGAATAATAGATATTGTATCAGGTGGAGTTTTTGCATTAGATGGTCATATTGAAAAAGTTAGTAATGCCATATTTATAGCTGCACCACGTGATTATAGGATACAATCAGCTACAAATGGTAGATCAAAGAGGAATAATAATAATTTTAGTTTCCGTTAAAATGGAGGGATAGATGTTAACACCTATAGATATAGACAATAAACAATTTTCAAGACAATTAAAAGGATATAATGTAGACGAAGTAGATGATTTTTTAGATGAAATATCAGCAGACTACGAAAGAGCTATGTTAATGAATAAGAATTTAGAAGATAAGATATCAGAACTTGAAAATATACTACAAGAGTATAAAAACGCTGAAGGTTCACTTCAAGATACACTACTTATTGCAAAACAAACAGCAGATAATATTAGGCAATCAGCTGAAACAGAAGCAAATAAAGTGTTAGATGAAGCAGAAAAAGTATATAGAGATAAGACTGGTAATATTGATGGAATAATTGAAGGTAAAAAGCAAGAATTAAATAATATACAAGAAAGCATTAATGTATTTAAAAGAAAAAGTGAAGCATTACTAGTTGCACAACTAGAAATCCTAAAGACATTTGAAGATGAAGAAAAAACTGACTTAAATAATAGTAATAACAGTGAAGATAATAATGAATAGTAACATATACTGAGATAGATATCTCAGTTTTTTTAGTGTGCTCGGCATGAGCATATTCTAATGGGTGAAAGTCCTTAGCATGCCCGGTAGTGGGAAATGCATAGCTGAAGGCAAGGGTGTCCATCGT